>JAYVRD010000174.1:0-24907 GCA_043776595.1 Chitinophagaceae bacterium
AGATGGCTTGTACTGGTTTTTCATATTGTTTACTATTGATAATAGGGGCTAATCATTAAATATACAATGGGGCCAGTAATGGCTACATACAACCACAACGGCCAAGTAATTTTTGCTAGTTTTTTGTGTTTGTCAAACTCGCCAATTAAAGCCCTGTAAGCTGTAAATAAAATAAAAGGAAGAATTACAGCAGCCAGAAAAATATGTGTACCTAAAATAATTAAGTAAATAGTTTTAATAGTGCCTGTACCTCCAAACTTAGTTTCTCCTGCTAATAAATGGTGGGCAATATAGCTAACCAAAAACAGTATAGACAAAACCAAAGCCATAAGCATTATTTTTTTGTGAAGCTGAAATTTTTTTGCCTTTACTGCCCATAAAGCTGCTATTAAAAGAACTGCAATAATGGAATTGATAATGGCATTAGCTACCGCAAAAATATGTACATCAAAACCCACATTTATCTTCAAGTGTATTTGGTTTAAACTTACTACTACTGCAAATACTACAAAAGAAAAAATGCCAATAAGCCATTTTGCTTGCTTGTCGTTTTTTGTCATTGTTGCTTGTAACATATCTTATTCCCCAGTTTTTTGTTTATAAATTTAAAAGCTCTATAAATACAGCCTACAATAGCTTTTATTACAATTAAATAGTTTTTAGCTATTTAAAATAGTTTGGTTTATAATAACAATTGCTCTTTTTTGTTTATTATCCATTAATCTTTCTACGTTGGCTCATATACCAAACAAAACCCGAAACCAAAAGAGCAATAACCAACCACAACCAACTTAGTTCAATAATTTGGGTGAAAATGGTGCTTGGCTTGGTTTTATCCTTTTCAAGCATTAGCAAGCCAATATCTCTTGCCAGCAAGGCCATAGATACTGTATCTAACCCATCGTATGGTTGGCCCAATCTTCCTCTTGAAATGTATTCTTTATCTAATAGTGCAAACCTAGAAGTATGTGCAAAATCTGTAGAAACTGGTTCTTCGCTTAGCTTATCAATTTTTAATTCATTAAAAATAAAGCTGTATATGCTATCTCTATTGCCTGTTAAAAACCACCAATTGTCTGGATTAGCACCAAATCTATCTGCATAATTTTTTAGTATTGGTACGCTATCTCTTTCTGGATCTATACTTAATGAAATAAATTGTACTACACTGGTATCAATTTTATTTCTGCTATTGCCGCCATTAATAAATGATTGTTGCATTTTAGCCATACTACGTGTAAGCTTTGGGCAAATGCCAGCACAACTGGTAAAAAACAAATCAATAACAATGGCTTTTCCTTTTATATCGTATAAGCTTACAGTATCTCCTAACTGATTTACTAATGTAATATTGGCTGTTTTGTGCCAGAGCGTATCGGTTACTTGTTTGCCATTTTTATTGGTAGTAATTACATCATCTGCAAAATATTTTTTAGGAACAACTGCTGCTTTATCACTAGCTATTTTTAAAACTAAGTAACACAGTACAGGAATAAATATGGCCACCATTAACGCCAATAATGCTTTCTTAGTCATACAATTTTTTTTATTGCCTTTTATAAGGTTGGGCTAATAATATAACAATCAAATACCTCTATCTGCAAATCAATAAAAAAACCATCGCCAAATAAACGATGGTTTGTAAAATATGTTCTGTTATCAAAATCAATTCACACACAATTACTATTCCACCACTTTTTTCTTTTCCTCACTGTGTCCTTCGCCATGTTCTTCTTTTATTAATGCTTTTTCTGAACTTGCTTCTTTAAAATGTTTATCGTAGTTGTTTCTTAGGTTTCTATAAGAATTACCTTCGTATAAAAAAGCAACAATAAACCAAACAAACAATAACAAGGGTACACATATGGTCATTATCATGTTTCTTATCTCATGCTTTAAGTGCATAAAATAACCAACAATGTAGTACGCTTTTGCTAGCATCAACAAAATAATGGTAACTTTTGTAGCCAATCTTGCCGGACTTCCTTGCTCCATTTTCATCATCCAAAAACCCAAGGCTAATTCTATTAAAGTAAGTACGCTAAGTACGATGGTTACGTTTCTTACTTCGTTTTTATTTTCATGATGTTCTAGATGTACAACGTCTTTTTGTTCCATATTAATTTTGTAATTCGGTAGTGAAATATTATTTAGATGAGATAAAAACAGGTAAACACAAACACCCATACTAAATCTACAAAGTGCCAATACAATCCAGCTTTTTCTATCATTAAGTAATGTCCTTTCTTTTCAAATGAATCTCTCAACGTCATAATCAACATCACAATATTAATAATTACACCACTAAATACGTGAAAGCCATGAAAACCAGTAATGGTAAAAAAGTAGTTGGTAAAGTTGGTACTAGCTACTGTACCATCTGCATTTGGAAAAGGATTTTGACCCCACCATGCACCTTCATGGTGTAAATGTGTCCACTCCCAAGCTTGACAACCTAAGAAAGCTGCACCACCAATAATGGTTAATATTAAATTGATAACCACTTTCCTTTTATTCATTTCGTGCCCAGCTTTTACAGCTAAAACCATCGTTACCGAGCTAATGATTAGAATAAAAGTCATTAAACTCACAAACATCAAGGGCAAGCCACTACCTAAACCTGGAAATGATTGAAACACTTTATTGGGGTCAGGCCATCCATTAGTAGAAAAACGGATCGTACCATACGAAATCAAAAAAGCTCCAAAAGTGAAGGCATCACTCATCAAAAAATACCACATCATCAATTTGCCATACTCTACGTTAAAGGGGCTTTTGCCGCCATTCCACCATTTTGTTGTTGTTACTGTTGCAGTCTGCATAATTGGTCTTCTAATTTCTATTACAAAAATATCGGCTGTTGTTCAAAAACTGTTAATAAAGCCTGACTTTTTTATGACTATTTTAAAACTAACGTATCCATACAAAGAATATCAGCAAATAAAGCCATAGAATACTTACAAAATGCCAGTAAGTGGTCACTACTTCTACGGGTACACTACTGTAGTTTTTGGTTCGGCTAAAAAATGCTTTGATGAACATTACCAACAAAGCAATAACGCCACCCAACACATGCAATGCATGCAAGCCTACAATTATTAATATAAAAGATGCCGCAGGGTTGCTTCTTGGTCCTGTTAAGTAAATGCCATGGCTTTCCAAATTCATAAAACCCAATACTTGTAATGTAGCAAAACCAAGCCCTAGCAAAACTGTTATCGTCATCAACGTTCTATAACGTTTCATTTCTCTCGACTTAAAACTTTTTTGTGCAAGGTGTATGGTAA
Source organism: Chitinophagaceae bacterium (assembly GCA_043776595.1). Taxonomy (GTDB): domain Bacteria; phylum Bacteroidota; class Bacteroidia; order Chitinophagales; family Chitinophagaceae; genus UBA1930. The sequence continues at coordinate 3,288 of JAYVRD010000174.1, forward strand.
GGCTGCTTATTAAAATTACAAATGTAGAGTACCAAAAAATAGGGGGCAAACCCACACTTGCAAAATCATCTTGCCTACTTTTTACAATGTAAGCACTTGTCAATCCAGCAAACATCATACAAATACTACCCATAGCCACCCATAACATAAACTTATGTGGGTGTATTCGTTTGGTTTCATTTGGTTTTAACGTTGTCATTGTTACCATCTTTTTTTCTTTTTTGTTACCAGCTACACTATTTCATAGCAGCTTCGTTGCAATCTGTGATTTGTTCTGTTATTCACTTTCAGTGAAAGTGAATAACAGAACCACACTTCAGGTTTCTGTACTTTAATGGGCTTTATCAGCTAGTAAAGCAATTAATACTATTGGTAAATAAATGTAACTGCTAAACATTACCCTTCTAGCAGCTTTCACATCCATTTCTTTATACAAACGCAAGCATTGAAATACCATAAATAAATTACAAGCCATCACAATCCACAAACTTATTTGTCCCGATGTATTAAAATAGTAAGGCAAAATGCCCACAGGTATCATCACTACACTATACATAATGGCCTGTATGGCTGTAAACTTTGTTGGTCCTTTATCGCTTGGCAATAATTTAAAGCCTGCTTTGGTATAATCTTGATGTGCTACCCAAGCAATTGCCCAAAAGTGCGGAAACTGCCAAAAAAATTGCACCAAAAACAAAGCCCATCCTGCACCGTTACTAAATGATTTTTCACCAACTTGTATCGTGCCCAAGGGGTCAAATATATTAGTAGCAGCTACCCAACCAATTAAGCAGGGCAATGCACCAGGAAAAGCCCCTATAAAAACCGCTATCGAATTTATTTTTTTTAATGGCGTATAAATAAACGCGTATAAAAACAAACTGAAAGCACTAATTAATGCCGATGCTGGGTTAAAAAAATACCACATCATCAATACACCGACTACGCCACCAAAAATGGCAAAACCGTATGCTTCAGTTACGCTCATTCTACCAGAAGCTACAGGTCTGCTTGCTGTACGTTTCATAACAGCATCGGTATCCTTTTCTACAGCTTGATTTATGGCGTTAGCACTTCCTGTAATTAGCATACCAGCTACAAAAAGCAGAACAATCATTTTCCAATCATAAGAAACAATATTTGGTGCTAGCAAGTAACAAATAACGCAAGAAAAAACTACCGTAAAACTCAACGTAAACTTGGTGAGCTCTTTATAGTCTTTCACTTTGGAAGCTAAAGAAAAAGGTATTGTACTTGTACTGGTATTTGTCATGTTCACTATTCGTATCGTCTTAAAAATAATGCTCCCGAAAATCGGGAGCATTATAAGTATGTGAAAGATGGATTTGATGAAAACCACCTGTCTCTATCATAAAATTAATGATGACTTTCGTCTGCTCCAACCACTTCTGTCTGTGGAATAAACTCTCTACCATCCTTACCATAATCATAAGCCCAACGGTGTACTTCGGGTATTTCTCCAACCCAGTTACCATGTCCAGGTCTTATAGGTGCAGTCCACTCCAAAGTATTGCTACCCCAAGGGTTTTGGTTGGTTACTTTTCTTCCTTTCCAAATAGAGTAGAAGAAGTTGATTAAGAAAACAATTTGCAAAGCGAAAACAATCATAGCAACAGTGCTAATAAATCTATTCAACTCTATAAATTGTTTGAAGCTTTCCCAAATGCTGTAGTCATAATATCTACGTGGCATACCAGCCAATCCTTCATAGTGCATTGGCCAGAATATTAAATACGCTCCTATAAAGGTTCCCCAAAAATGTATATAACCTAAAGTGTTATTTAAATGGCGACCATACATTTTAGGATACCAGTGATACACACCTGCAAACATTCCAAACATGCTTGCTACACCCATCACTATATGAAAGTGAGCAATTACAAAATAAGTATCGTGTAAGTGAATATCTAAAGCTGAATTACCCAACCAAATACCAGTTAAACCTCCAGAAATAAATAAACTTACAAATCCAATAGAGAACATCATAGCTGGAGTAAAACGAATATTACCTCTCCATAAAGTAGTAAGCCAGTTAAATACTTTAATAGCACTTGGTACTGCAATTAATAAAGTAAGTAACACAAATATGGAACCCAAGAAAGGATTTAGACCTGTAACAAACATGTGGTGAGCCCAAACCAAGAAAGCAAGAATGGCAATTGCAAATAAACTTCCAATCATAGCCATGTAACCAAATATTGGCTTACGAGCATTGGTAGATAGAATTTCGCTTACCATACCCATGGCTGGTAAAAGAATAATATACACTTCAGGGTGGCCTAAGAACCAAAACAAATGTTGGAAAAGAATTGCACTACCGCCTTCGTTTGGTAAAGCACCTACACCATTTACATATAAATCAGACAGGTAAAAACTTGTGCCAAAATTTCTATCAAATATTAATAAGATAAAACCTGATAATAATACAGGGAAAGACAATACACCCAACACAGCAGTAAAGAATAGTGCCCAAATTGTTAATGGCAATCTTGTCATGCTCATACCCTTTGTTCGCATGTTTAATATAGTGGCTATGTAATTTAAGCCTCCTAATAAAGATGAAACAACAAACAATGCCATGGCAACCAGCCACAAATCCATACCAGTTTTACTACCAGGAGATGCAGAACCCAATGCCGATAAGGGAGGGTAGGCTGTCCAGCCACCACTAAATGGTCCAGTTTCTACAAAAATGGAAGAGAACATTACAATACTTGCAGCAAAGAAGAACCAATAGCTCAACATATTCATAAACGGAGAAGCCATATCTCTTGCACCTACTTGTAATGGAATTAAAAAATTTGCAAACGTTCCACTCAAGCCAGCAGTTAATACAAAGAATACCAAAACAGTACCGTGTGTAGTAACTAAAGCATAATAAGCTTCAGCGGTTATTTTACCATCTTTTACCCAAAATTTTCCAAGCAAATCTTCTAACCATGGAAAATGAGAATCGGGATAACCTAATTGTAAACGGAATAATACACTCATTAAACCACCAATAACAGCCCACACCATACCAGTAATTAAAAACTGTTTAGCAATCATTTTATGATCCATGCTAAACACATACTTACTAATAAAAGTTTCATGGTGATGGTGTTCGTGATGATGGTCTCCATGAGCATCATGTGTTATTGCTACCTGAGGTTGGAGAATCGCTGTTTCTTGACTCATATCAAATGCTTTATTCGTCTTTAGAATATTTATATAACAACCTAACAAAGATTTAGGTTGAGATTTTTTATTTTTTAATCATCGGAGCTTTTCCAGTTGTAACAACAGCCATTGGTTTGTTTGTTGAATCTTTAACCGTAGGTCCTTTCTCGGGAAAAGCAGAATAATAAGCTGGTTTTTTTGTAGACATTACTTTATCAAACTCTGCTTGTGTTACTACTTCTACAATTGCTTTCATAGAGTAATGTCCATTTCCACACATTTGGTCACAACTTAATTCGTATGCGAAATTTGGATTGCCCGTTTCTTGTTTCATTTCCTCTGTGGTGATGGTTGGCGTAAACCATAAAGTGGTTGGTGTACCAGGTACAGCATCCATTTTTAAACGGAAATGAGATAAACCAACATCATGAATTACGTCTCTTGAGCCAATAATTAGTTTTACTGGTTTATTTTTAATTAGATACATCGTTCCTTCTAATACAATATCATCATGCCCGTATTTATCATCTTTTAATGCTTGCATGTCGCCATTGGGTCTTCTTATAGATGTGTCATTCCATATAATACCCAAAGAGTTAGTAGCATCAATATTTCTATAGTATTTTTTACCAAATTCCTTATCACTACCTGGGTAGCGAAATATCCAACCAAATTGTTTTCCTGTTACTTCTACTTGCATGGCACCTTGTGGTGCATCTCCTGTAAATGAATACCAGTTTCGCAAACCAATTACCACCAATATAGTTAAAAATATTGCAGGTACAACAGTCCATAAGGCTTCTAATTTATTGCTATGGGCAAAGAAGAAAACTTTACGATTTTCTTTTTCTTGGTATTTAAATGCAAACCAAAATAAAATGATTTGTGTAGCCACAAATACTACACCCGTTACCCAAAGTGTTACCCAAAGCATTTGATCTACTTTAACGCCATGATTGCTGGCTGCTTTATGTGGTAGTAATGTTTTACCATAATAAAGTTCGTTGCAATACCAACAACCTATTAAACCCAATATCATAAAACCAAGCATTAAAAATGCGTTGATTTTATTATTTTGCTTACGGCTTTCTTCTTCACCTTTAATTACAGCTACATATTCACTTGCTTTCGCAATTTGAAATACGACTACGAAAATTAAGGCTACTACTGCGATGGTTAAAAACATTGTCATGATGCTATAACTATTTTCTTTTCTTCAAAATCATTTCTATCTATAATAACAAACTCAAAGTAAATTGGTTTATTAAGTATGGTGCACAATACTTTCTTTTAAAAAAGGGTGGTGCTTGGCTACTAATGGTTTGCTAGCTAAAAATTTGCTTACAAAAAATATCATTAACCCAACAAACAAGCTTAAAATACCAAAATCCAACCAGCCTAGTGTTACATGCTCTTTACTAATGCTACCTATTACTTGTTGGTAATAATCTATCCAGTGTCCAAATATGATTAATACTGCCATGAAGGTAATTAGCGTATAATTTCTTTTGCCAGCACGTTTCATTAATATTAAAATAGGACAAATAAAGTTGATGATAAGGTTTAAGAAGAAAATGCCTTTGTATGGACCTTGAACTCTGTGTTTAAAATAAATAGTTTCCTCTGGTTGGTTACTATACCAAATAAGCATGTATTGAGAGAACCATAAGTACGTCCAAAAGATGGAGAAGGCAAACATAAACTTACCAATATCATGCAAATGCTCTTGATTGGTATATTCTAAATAACCTTTATTTTTTAGATAAACTACCCATAAAGCTATCAAACTCATACCTGCTACAAACGTACTGGCAAAATTATACCAGCTATACATCGTACTGTACCAATGTGCATCAATACTCATCATCCACAACCAAGGCACTGTAGAACCTACAGTTAAACCAAACCATACTAAAAAAGTAGCAGCACGAACTGTATTTTGTTTAATGAATTTTGCTCCACTTTCGCCGTTCATCGCTGCCACATCTGCTTCATCGCTTAATTTTCTCATTCTCCAACCCAATAAGCTCCACAAGCCAATTGCCAAAATAGTCCAAATGGTAAAGAATTTAATATTCAAGAAACCAGACTTGCCACTTAATATTGGGTCTTTAGCTACAGCAGCTGTATCGGTCCAATGATAAATGTGATGGTTTCCAGAAAAAGCAACATACAATAGCACTACTAAAGTAATTCCACCAAATATGGGCACCATTGCAGAAATGGCTTCTGGTATTCTTCTAAATGATAATTGCCAACCGCCCCAAGCCATTGTAGTGGCACAAATAAAGAACATGCTTGCGTTACATACCAATGTCCAGAAAATCGTGTTGTACATTAGTGTACCAAGAAAAACAGCTTTTTCTTCTTCCGTACCATTTCCCTTGGTAAACAATCCAGCAATCAATGCTACTAAGCCAATAGCAATTAATGCTAGAGCCCATGTTTTCATTTTTCCCGGAATTTCAAAACGTTCTCTAATAGATGCCATCTTACTTTCGTTTTTCGTGTCTACCTAAACTTATTAAGTTTAGATTGTTTATTTGGTAAGCTTTGTTTTGTAAATAAATTACAAAACAACTATCAATTATTTTTTGGCCACAGTAGCATCCTTTGCAGGTGCTGCGGCAGCGGCTTTTGTTTCTTTTTGTTTTTGCTTTACGTAGTATATCACCTGCCATCGTTGTTTCCTACTTAGCTGGGATGCATAACTACCCATCAAATTTTTACCATATGCTATGGAGTAAAACATTTGTCCATCTGGCATATTACCTACTACTGCATCAGCTACCAAATTTTTAGGTGCTGCAGGAAAAGGACCATTGCCATCTTTCCAAAGTGGCCCATTACCATCTAAAGCTTTACCGTGGCAAACGCCACAATTAATTAAGTACAATCTTTCTGCCTCAACCAAATCCTTCGCACTTAAAGAATCTATTGGGTTCTTTATGGCTTTAGATGCTACATAATTAGCAGTATCGCCTGGTAAATCTTTAGCAATGGGGAAAGGCATTTCCTCACCCATAGAAATAGTACCAACAACAGGGCGATTGTTGTAAAATATTTTCATTCCTCTTTCACTTTCGTTCTCTGTAAACTTGGTAGAATCTCTCTCTGCATAAGATTCATAAGCACGGCTATAAGCCATATCTGGCATATAAATTTTATTCGGCTCACGTTTTACATCGCTGCAACTTATAATTACAACAGAGGTTGTTAAAAAAGCTATGATAGATAATTTTTTCATCTCAATCTTTATCTGTTATTAAGCAAGTACTGTTTTATTTTCAAAGGGCATTTCGTCTTTATCGTATCTGCCTAGCCACCAACCATCTTCTGCAATTTCTGTTTTTACTTCTACAGCTCCGCTGTTACTTAAAAAAGCTTCTGCTTCTGCTGAGTTTGTTTTATTGGTACATTCAATTACCATTACAAATAAATCATCTGTAGCTCTTGCATGAAAATGGTGTTTTTTTACAAATGGTGCCAATTGGCACAAATAACAAAATGTAAGCACCATACCCACAGCTGCAAATAATACAGTCAACTCAAACATAATAGGTATCCAAGCAGGTAAAGCAAAACTTGGTTTGCCACCAATATCTAACGGCCAATCTTTGGTAAAAATCCAACTAATACAGCTCAGTGCTGTAGTGGTTCCAGTAATACCATAAATAAAACCTGCGGTATGCAAACTTGTTTCTCTTAAACCCATAGCATGATCTAAACCATGCACAGCAAATGGCGTATATACATCATGTATTTTGTAGCCAGCTGTACGTACTTTTTTTACAGCTGGAAACAATATTTTTTCATCATCATAACAGCCAACTACAAATTTCTTTTTTGCCATAACCCCTATCCCCAAAAGGGGAACAATTTTAAGTGAACAATTTTATTTTCTATTCAGTTTCCTAATCCCCCATTTAGGGGTTAGGGGTTTTAATGTGCATATTCGTGAGCAAACTCTTCTACAGGCTTAACCTCCATTTCACTCATATCATTCTTGTAACTTTCTCCCGTTGTCTTCAATACGTACTTAATCTCAGCTATTGCAATTACTGGAAAGTATTTTGCAAATAAGAAGAAGCAGGTAAAGAACAATCCAAATGTTCCCATGTAAAATCCTACCTCCCAAATTGATGGACTATAGTAAACACTCCAGCTACTTGGTAAATAATCACGATATACAGAGGTAACAATAATTACAAAACGTTCAAACCACATACCCACGTTTACAATCACACTCATAAAGAAGGTTACAAACAGATTTCTTCTCATTTTCCTCCACCAAAAAATCTGTGGGCTCAATACGTTACAAGCCATCATACCCCAATAACTCCAACCATAAGGGCTAAATAAGTTGGCACGGCTATACCAGAAAGTATATCCTTCATACTTATTTTGAGAGTACCAACCCATAAACAATTCTGTTAAGTAAGCAATACCAACTATACTACCAGTTAATACAATTACTTTATTCATTGCTTCAATATGACCCATGGTAACATAGTCAGTTAATCCAAAAACTTTTCTTACAACAACCAGTAAAGTTTGCGTCATGGCAAAACCAGAGAAGATGGCACCAGCCACAAAGTAAGGAGGGAAGATAGTAGTATGCCAACCTGGTACTACCGAAGTTGCAAAGTCAAACGATACAATGGTGTGTACCGAAAGTACCAATGGCGTACTTAAACCTGCCAACACCAAACTCAAACTCTCGTGGCGTTGCCAGTGTTTGGTACTACCTGTCCAGCCAAAAGAAGCAATACCATATAAATGCTTACGCAATTTTGTTTTAGCTCTATCTCTTACAGTTGCAAAGTCTGGTATTAAACCACTATACCAAAACAAAAGAGAAACGGTAAAATATGTAGATATCGCAAACACATCCCACAACAATGGTGAGTTAAAGTTTACCCACAATGGACCTCTAGAGTTTGCATAAGGCAATACAAAAAATGCCATCCAAACCCTACCCATGTGAAATATAGGAAACTGCCCCGCACACATTACAGCAAAAATCGTCATCGCCTCTGCAGCTCTGTTTACCCCAGTTCTCCAACCTTGTCTAAACAATAATAGAATTGCCGAAATTAACGTTCCAGCATGACCAATACCTACCCACCAAACGAAGTTGGTAATATCCCAACCCCAGCCAATCGTTTTGTTCAAGTTCCACTGCCCAATACCGTAAGTAACCTCACGATATACGCTGTACACACCAAACAAAAGCAAGGCAACAGAAATATAAAACCCAATATACCAAAGCCTACTTGGCTTGGCTTCTATGGGGCGTACAATGTCTTCTGTAACCTGATGGTAGGTTTTATTACCGTACACCAACGGCTCTCTTAATTGCGATTCGTACTTTACACTCATATTATAAGCTTTGAGCTTTTGCAGCGTAGCTGCCTTCGCTTTTCTTTTTTATGTAACCAGCTTTCTTTTATCTATTTATCTGCGGTTGCGTCGCACATTTCAACTATATCTATCTATTTGGCAACCCTTTCTCCACTTTCCTGTATCACTTTTGGCCATTTTATTTCTTAAGCATGTGCCTTTTCTTCTTTCTTCTCAGCACCAGCGTGTTCTTCTTCTTCAATATTTCTCACCTTAGCCAAATAACTTACGTTAGGCAATACGTGCAATTGTTCCAAAGAATAAAATATACGGTTGTTATTTTCGCTTCTATGTACCGATACTGCACTTTTTTTATCGTTGGCATTACCAAACACAATAGCGTTCGGAGGGCAAGCCTGTTGGCAGGCTGTTTTTACATCCCACTCATCATTTTCACCACTTTTTAATGGGCGGCTTGCTGCTTTTGCTTTTAACTTACCTTCTTGCAAGCGTTGTACACAAAAACTACATTTTTCAATTACACCACGAGAACGAACTGTAACATCTGGGTTTAATACCATTCTTGTTAAGTCGTCATTCATTAATTGAATAGTATCGTTTAGGTGTACACTATTATCTGGGAAACTATCGGCACCACTATAATCTGCCCAGTTAAAACGACGTACTTTATAAGGACAGTTGTTAGCACAATACCTTGTACCAATACAACGGTTATAAGTCATTTGGTTTAACCCTTCGCTGCTGTGGTTGGTTGCTGCTACTGGGCAAACGTTTTCGCAAGGTGCATTATCACAGTGCTGGCACATTAATGGTTGAAAAACTACTTTTGGGTTTTCTAAACTACCGCTGTAGTAACGGTCAATTCTCAACCAAGCCATATCGTGAAAACGTAAAAATTCTGGTTTACCTACAACTGCTACGTTGTTTTCTGCTTGGCAGGCTACTGTACAAGCACCACAACCATTGCAAGCATTCAAATCTATACTCATGCCCCATTTAATACCTGGCTTTTCATGCTCACGGTATATGGTTCCATTTTCTTTAAAGTTAGCCAAGCCGCCATAAGGTTTGGTTTCTGCTTCACGTTCTTCTAAAACTTCTTTAGGGTTATGCTTGTATGCTGCAAAAGTTAATTCCTTCATTACCTCTGTGCGGTTACCCTGAGGTGTATCGTACACATTGTGTGTTTGTGATAAGCCCACAGGGTGTTTATCTGAAGTTTTAGTCAGCGTTACATTAGCAACATCAAAACTTACCGTATTGCCATTTAAGCTAGCTAAATCAAAAACATTTTTACCCACTGTTTTTCCATCTTCATCTACATTGGCTCTGCCTAGTTTTGCATCTCTGCCATAACCTATTGCTATACCAACAGTTTCAGGGTGTGTACCAGGTATTATTAACGCAGGTAAGGTTATTGTTTTGCCGTTTACTTTTATTTCAACAACTGTTTTAGCAGGTATTACTTCGTAGTCGTCTTGTTCTTTTGTTTTCTTGGGGTCAAATAAATCTATACCTAATAATGTTTTAGCCATTGTTGGCGAAACAATGAGGTAATTATCCCAAGTAGCTTTGGTTATTGGGTCTGGCATTTCTTGCAACCAAGGGTTACTTGCACCTTGCCCAGCACCTATTGCTATTTTTTGATACAGTTGTAATTCTATTCCTTTTTGTGCCGGTTTTATGCTGCTTATTGCTGAAGCTACAGACGCTGTATTAAATGCAGCACTTGTAGCTGTGGTTTCAGCAACGGCACTTATGCCATTTTGCAAAGCCGTGTTCCATCCATTTTCTCCACCTAATTTGCTACCCCAATATGTTTTTAAGAAAGCATTATAGTCTCCTGTTGCACCACTCCATTTTAATAAACTATCCTGCCATTGGCGGGTTTTAAATAATGGATTGATGGTTGGTTGTATAAAAGAAAAGTGGTTGGTTTTAATTTCGGCATCACCCCAACATTCTAAATAATGGTGGTCGGGTATTACATATTTACAAAGCTGTGTTGTTTCATCGGCTTTGCTGCTAAAAGAAACGGTAGTTTTTACTTTTGCTAAGGCATCTTTAAAGCTTTTATTATCAAACCAACTATAGGCGGGGTTTGCTCCATAAACCAATAATGTGTTTACACTACCAGTATTCATGTCTTTCACTAAATTAGCAAAATCTGTATCTATACCAGTCCGTACATTGTATGTACTCCCCCAATCGATTGTTTTACCACTAGCCTGCAATGCTTCGTTAATGGAATTTACTACTATTTGTACGTTAACATCGTTACTACCACAAACAACCAAGGCTTCCCCTTTTTTATCAGCCAATGCTTTGGCTGCTTTTTCTATACCAGCTTTTAATTTTGCATCTGCAATACCACTAACGCTAGTACCACTAATTGCATCTAATAAAGCTATGGCTACTGTACCTATTTCACTTGGCTTGTGTAGAAAACGTTCATCCGCATTGCTACCTGTAAGGCTTGCTACACTTTCAAAGTGTATATGCTTGCTCATTTCGGGGCTCTGCTCTTTTATTTTTTTGCCTTTAGCGTATTGCTTAGCAAATTCTATTGGGCTTATCCAAGTTCCTAAAAAATCGGCACCTAGGCTTACAATAATTTTGGCGTTATCAAAACGATAAGAAGGAATTGCTTTTTTGCCATAAGTTGCTTCGTTGGCTAATAATATTCCGCTGTATGAAACAGCATCGTACACCACATGTTTGCTACCTGGATATTTTGCTAAAAACTGTTTGGCTATTTCTAAGGTGGAAGGTGAATTGATGGTGCTAGTTAGTAGAACAACATTACCAGATATTTCGGTAGATAGGGCTTTATCAATAGCTTCAAAACTTACTTCTTTGGCATCTTTGCCCACGCCAATGGTTGGATAACGCAATCTTGCACCATCATATAAATCTAAAACACTTGCTTGTACTCTTGCACTTGTACCGCCACCAGTAATGGTTGATTTTATATTTCCTTCTATTTTTATGGGTCTGCCATCTCTAACTTTTGCTACCACACTTACCGCATCTCCATCTTGTACATAAGTAGTTGCATAATAATTGGCAACTCCTGGTACAATATCTTCTGGTTTATTGGCAAATGGAATCGCTTTTTTTATTGGCACTTCACAACTAGCAGCTACAGCAGCTGCTGCTGTACTAAAACCTAAATATTTTAAAAAGTCTCTACGTGGGGTTTTAGCTTCTAGTAAGCCTTTATCATCTGCTTCAAAAGGAAGTTCTTTGTTAAACTCATCTTTAGCAGATTCCTGAAAAGATTCAGAATTATTTCTTTCCCCAAAACTTTGCCAATACTTATTACTCATAATTAGCTAATGTGCTGATGTGTAGCTGTGCCCATTGAACACAAACACACTTCTTTGAACAATAAAATTTATACCTATTCTTTAAAATTTGCGTATTTACAGATAGTTGCTAATGAGCATTTTTTAATAATGACATTTTTGACATTCCGTACCGCCAATCTTTTCTACAGTAATACCCTTTGTACTATCTAGTTTACCACTCTTTAATTCGTTGTGATATTTTTCGTAAATACTATAAAAACCATTTTCTTTAAACTGCACTTTTGTTTCTCTGTGGCAATTAATACACCAACCCATGCTTAAATCAGTAAACTGTTTTACTTCGTGCATGTTGGTTATTTCGCCATGACAGGTTTGGCATTGTTGCTTACCGGCTACTACATGTTGTTGGTGGTTAAAGTAAACGTGGTCTGGTAAATTGTGAATTCTGTTCCAAGCAATAGGTTTGCTTTCTGCTACGTATTTTTTAGCTTGAGGATCCCAGCCAGCATATTTATAAAGCTTCTGAATTTCGTTTGTTCCATTTACTTCGTTGCCATTGCCATCAATTAACTTTTCGGTGCCTTTGTATTCATTGATAGCCATGTGGCAATTCATACAGATATTTACAGAAGGAATAGTAGCTTGCTTACCTTGATAAACACCAATATGGCAATATTGACAATTAATTTGGTTGATGCCCGCATGAACAGTATGAGAATAGAAGATAGGTTGTGTGGGTTGGTAGTCTTTATTTCTACCTAAACCAATAGCACCTTTTGCAGTTAAATATCCTCCCACAACAAATAATACTACGATAATCATTGTAATGTAAGATTTGTTTCTCCAAAATGGAATAGGCTCTGGTGAAGCAATACCAGATTTATCGTCGGATAGTTTTTTAAGATTTGAATTTACTTGTAACAACGTAAGTGCAATTACTGCTAGTATTAAAGTAAGAATGCCGAAAAGAAGAGAATTGTCTGATTCGCCTTTTGGATTTGGTCCATCATCTTTAATAACAGGTGGTACATACGTTTTTACATAAGCCAATACAGCATCTACATCTGCATCTGCCAAAGAACCCTCAAAAGCTGTCATTTGAGTTTTATTATACTTCGCATAAAGTTCATTGGCATATTTGTCTCCAGAAGCAATGACTTTACTACTGTTTAAAATCCAAGCATGCAATTTTTTCTTGTCTGGCCATCTTTGGTCAACGTCTTTCAGGTTAGGTCCTGTCATATCCTGATTAAACTTAGGATCGTGGCAAGAGGCACAATTTTTTAAAAAAATAGATTTACCGTCTTGAGCCGAGGCTATCATTCCATAAGATAAACTTAGGAACACGAATAAAATCTTTACTAATACTTTGGTTATACTTCCGTGAGTGATCATATTCACAAACTGTTGCTCTGAGTGTGGAAAAATTTCCTTGAACGGGTGCAAAAATATGACAGGATACTGACAAAAACACAATGTTAAAAAAATTTTTTTTGCCTTATCAGTATTGCTTTTGAGCCAATTGTTGTTATAAACTAATAGACTGTGTCATGTTTTTGTAAACGTATTTGCAAAATGTGGGTTATTTATTTTAGAGATATGGGTAACTCAATTTTTTGTTTCATTTTTGATGCATGTTTAAAAGGTTAAAGGAAAAATGGAAAGTTAGTTGGCTTCAATTTGTGCTAATTTTTTGCACATTTGCTTTAGGTGGTAGCCTATGTGCCAGAGTGGGAAGGTGGCTTTTAGAATTGGTGCATTTAGAGAATACGGTAGTGTATTACATTATTTATATTCCTTTGATTACTTTGTTTTGGCCTATTTGTGTTTTGGTAGTAAGTATTCCGTTGGGGCAGTTTAAATTTTTCAAAAACTATTTATTACGTGTTTGGAATAGGATTTCTGAAAAAACAAAGACTAAGCAGGTCGCTATTTTTGCTTCTGGGACTGGTAGTAATGCAGAAAAAATTATTACCCATTTTAAAGATAGTACATCTGTAAATATTGCTCTAATCGTTTGTAATAAACCTAATGCAGGTGTTTTGGCTATCGCCGAAAAAAATAATATTCCCACACTTTTAATTGAAAAAGAGAGATTTTTTAAAGGCGATGCTTATATGCTCGATTTTGAAGAGTATAGTATTGTTTTTATAGTGCTGGCTGGGTTTCTTTGGAAAGTTCCTAAACAGTTAATTTCTATTTTTAATAGTAAAATTGTAAATATTCATCCAAGTTTGCTACCAAAATATGGTGGAAAAGGCATGTATGGACATTTTGTACATGAAGCCGTTATAGCCAACAAAGAGCAGGAAAGCGGTATCACTATTCACTTGGTAAATGAAAAATACGACGATGGAAAGCATTTATTTCAAGCAGCATGTGCCGTTAACGAAAACGACACCGTCGACTCTTTAGCAAAACGTATTCATTGTTTAGAATATGAGCATTACCCTAGGGTAATTTCTGAAATTTTATCCAAAAAAATTTAATACTAAATATATTATATGGAGCAAACAAATTTGGGTATTGGTACTAGATTGCAACACCATCAATATGGGCCAGGAGTTATTGTGGGTGTTAAATACGCCACTTATCTTATCTCTTTTATTAATTATGGGATAAAGGAAATTGATAAAGTAGACGATAATTTGGATGAAATTATTGCCGAAAATGTAACTACTGAGTTAGAAACTACCTCGGAAGTAGAAAAATCGTTATTGAAAATTTTAAAGCTTTGGGGAGGTATCACAGAAAATGTAAACTTGGGGGATAAGTGGAAAGGTGGTACGATGCTTTTACAACCTGCAGATAAAAGCCTAAAACCTAAAGAAGTTGACATTGATGTGTTTTTTCATAAAATAGTAATGCTTAGGGATAGATTGCGTGTTTTAGAGCAAAATATTAATAGCCACAAGGGTTTGAGCGATGAAGACAAGGTAAATTTGCAGCAATATATCACCCGAGTGTATGGCTCATTAACTACTTTTAATGTGTTGTTTAAAAACAAAGAAGATTGGTTTGTAGGTGAGGGGAAGGAATAAAGTTCATCTACCCATATAAACCAATAATATTTGCACATCGCTTGGGTTTACACCAGAAATTCTGGAGGCCTGCCCTAATGTTCTGGGCTTGATTTTCTTAAACTTTTGTAAGGCTTCATTTGATAATGCTGCGACTTTATTATAATCAAAACTATCAGGTATTAATAAATCTTCCATTTGGCTCATTCGTTGCACAACTTCTTTTTCCTTTTCTATATAGCGTTCATATTTTATTTGGATTTCGGACTGCTCTAAAATATCTACAGAAAAACTTCCAATTTCAGCTGCCAATCTAGGTACAGCTTGTATTAATGCATTTACATCTACGCTTGGGCGTAATAATATTTTAGCAGCTTTTTGTCTTTCGGTTATTACTGCAGCATTTATTGCTATTAAATAATGATTAATTTCATCTGGCTCTACTCCAAAATTTGAAAGAATAGATTTTACTTTTTCTACGCCCTCTCTTTTTGCAATTACTTTTTCCATCCTTTCTTGAGAAGCCAAACCAAGCCTATAACTAAGCTCTGTAAGTCTTAAATCGGCGTTATCTTGACGAAGCAAGGTTCTATACTCTGCACGGCTGGTAAACATTCTGTAAGGCTCGTCTGTACCTTTACTAATAAGATCGTCTATCAATACTCCAATATAGGCTTCACTTCTTTTTAAAACTACAGGTTCTAAAGCTCTAGCCTTTTGGTGTGCGTTAATTCCTGCCATTAAACCTTGGCAAGCAGCTTCTTCGTAACCCGTTGTACCATTAATTTGACCTGCAAAAAATAAATTTGATATTAATTTTGTCTCTAATGTATAAGTAAGCTGAGTTGGTGGAAAATAATCGTACTCAATTGCATAACCTGGGCGAAATATCCTACAGTTTTCAAAACCTACTACAGTTCTTAAAGCTTTTACTTGTACATCTTCTGGCAAGGAAGTGGAAAATCCATTGACATAAATTTCTACCGTATTCCAACCTTCTGGTTCTACAAAAAGTTGGTGTCTATCTCTATCAGCAAACCGATTTATTTTATCTTCAATACTTGGACAGTATCGTGGTCCAACACCATCAATCCTTCCTTGAAACATAGGACTTCTGTCAAAACCTGTTTTCAAAACTTCGTGTACAGCGGGACTAGTGTATGTAATATGGCAACTGCGTTGTTGGCTTGGCTTTATTCTTTCTACATCTAAATATGAAAAACCAACTATCTCATCATCTCCTTTTTGTTCTTCCATTTTACTGTAGTCTAAACTTCTTCCATCTATCCTAGGTGGTGTTCCAGTTTTTAGTCTATCACTTTCAAACCCATGTTCCACCAATTGTTCAGTGATACCAGTAGCTGCTTTTTCAGAAATTCTACCACCTCCTAATTGCTTTTCGCCTATATGAATAATCCCATTTAGGAAGGTACCACTTGTAACCACCACAGATTTTGATTGTATTTCATGCCCTAGTCCTGTAACTACACCACATGCTTTTTCATTTTTAATAATAATTGAACTAACCATATCCTGATAAAAATCAACATTAGGAGTTTGTTCTAGCATTTCTCTCCACGTAGTGGCAAACACCATTCTATCATTTTGGGCTCTAGGACTCCACATAGCTGGTCCTTTACTCCTATTTAACATCCTAAATTGAATCATACTTTTATCAGTAACAATTCCGCTATACCCGCCCATGGCATCTATTTCTCTCACAATTTGCCCTTTTGCAATACCACCCATCGCAGGGTTACAACTCATTTGGGCAATGGTTTGCATGTTCATAGTTATGAGTAGCACTTTACTACCCAAATTAGCAGCAGCAGCAGCAGCTTCACAGCCTGCATGCCCAGCACCAACAACAATTACATCGTATTGAGGAAACATGAAGCAAAGATAGATGAATAAAAAAGAAGCGTTATGGGTTAAGTTAGTGTTCCACGTGTCACCATTTACAATTAAGAAATTGTATGTTTCATAAGGAGCATTATCTAGTAAAGAGATGGATGTAGTAATCTTCTTTGGTTCTCATTAGCGAAATTTGGGCTTTTGATTTGTCGTTATAGCCACATAAATGCAAAACACCATGAAATATAACTCTAAGTATTTCTTCTTTTAAACTCGTTTTTTGGTTGTTTGCATTATCCTTAACTCGGTCTAAACTAATATAGATTTCTCCAATAATTTCATCTTCGGACTCTGATAAATCAAAAGTTATAATGTCTGTATAGAAATCATGCTGTAAGAAGGTTTTATTAATTTCTAGCAAATAGTCATCAGAACAAAAAATAAAATCTACAGATTTAAGAATAATATTTTCACTTGAAAAAATAGCTTCTAAAAATTGCTTAAGCCTCTTTTTTTCAGGAAATCGAAATTTTCTATCAGCTGAGTGGAATAAAATTTTAGCCATAATTAAACCTTACTCCAAAATTCGTAAGTAATTCTGAATTGGTGCTTATAGTTTTACAATTCAAATAATATGATGAAAAGATTAAGTGAATTGCAGATTGGAGAAATTGGTACAATAAAGTCATTTGAAAAAGATGAAATTTTTATTAAACTAATGGAAATGGGTTGTGTACCAGGAGAGCAAATAAAAGTAGTACAAATAGCTCCCTTAGGAGACCCAATATCTATAAAAGTTTCTGGTTATAGTTTAAGCCTTAGATTGAATGAAGCGTATAGTATATTTGTTGAAATAGATATTAAATAATTGATTATCAAATACTTGAATGAAAATTGGACTATACTTTGGTTCTTTTAACCCAATCCACACAGGTCATTTAATAATTGCCAGTTTTATTGCAGACAATACGCAAATTGACCAAGTTTGGTTTATAGTGAGCCCTCAAAATCCTTTAAAGCAAACATCGAGTTTATTGAATGAATATGACAGACTTCATCTTGTAAAATTAGCAGTAGAAAATGATAAGAGGCTAAAAGTATCTGATGTAGAATTTAAACTTCCAAAACCTTCTTATACAATAGATACATTAACGTACTTATCAGAAAAGTATCCAATTTATGAGTTTGTTATCATACTAGGAAGCGATAGTTATTTAAACTTACCAAAATGGAAGAGTTATGAAATATTAATAAAAAATTACTCCTTTTTTATTTATCAACGACCAAATTTTGAAATAAAAGAAATAGCTGCTTCAAATTTTGAAATTATAAAAGCACCTCTTTTAGATATTTCATCAACTTTAATAAGACAAAATATAAAGGCTACTAAAAGTATTAGGTATTTAGTTACAGATAAAGTAGCAGATGAAATTGAAAGAAGTGGATATTACAAATAAATTAGCTAGCAATTAATCCAGCTTTGCGACTAATATCTAACATTCTATCAATAGATTTTTTTGCTGCTAATCGTAAAGATTCCTCCATTTTTATTTCTGGTGTTTCGTAAGCCATACATAAATAGAGCTTTTCCAACGTATTTAACTTCATGTGTGGGCAATCATTACAAGCACAAGAGTTGGTTGGAGGAGCAGGTATAAATGTTTTATAAGGATTGGCTTGTTGCATTTTATGTAAGATTCCAGTTTCGGTAGCCACTATAAACTCTGTAGAATTACTTTCACTTGTAAATTTTAATAACTGAGTAGTACTACCTATAAAATCAGCTACGTTTAAAACAGCTTCCTCACACTCGGGGTGTGCAATAAATTTTGCTTTTTGATGACGCATTTTTAGCTTAACAATTTTTTCTAAACTAAAAATTTCATGAACCATACAAGCTCCATTCCACAACAACATATTTCTACTAGTAATCTTATTTAAATAGGCTCCTAAATTTTTATCAGGTGCAAATATTATGGGCTGTTCTTTAGGTACACTTTCAATTATTTTTTCTGCATTGCCACTAGTGCAAATAATATCACTTAATGCTTTTATTTCTGCAGAACAATTGATATAAGAAATAACTAAATGGTCTGGATGTTTATCTTTAAACCTTTTAAACAAAGGAGCTGGGGCACTATCTGCTAAACTACACCCAGCTTTCAAATCAGGTAATAAAACCTTCTTTGTTGGATTTAATATTTTTGCAGTTTCAGCCATAAAGTGAACACCAGCAAAAACAATAATATCGGCATCTGTTTTAGATGCTGCTTGTGCTAAACCTAGGCTATCGCCAATATAATCAGCCACATCCTGTATATCTGGCTCCTGATAGTAGTGTGCAAGAATAACTGCATTTTTTTCTTTTTTAAAAAGTTCTATTTCCTTGAATAAGTCTAAGGTAGCACTTACTTCCACATCAACGAAACCTTTTTCTTCAACCTTCTGTTTAGCTATGTTAATATCCATTGTAGTATTCTTATTAATACATTATTTATATAAACCACTATTACTATTACACCTGTGTATTTCGGGATAACTTAATTATACCCATACAACAAAGTTAATTATATCTCCTACCATACACTTTAATTAACACAATACACACAATACTATAATCAACACCAATACTGTTTTACTATTGTTATCTACATCGGTTAATTAAAACAATTACAAAATTCACAATTAGCAATTCACAGTTTACACA
Source organism: Chitinophagaceae bacterium (assembly GCA_043776595.1). Classification (GTDB taxonomy): domain Bacteria; phylum Bacteroidota; class Bacteroidia; order Chitinophagales; family Chitinophagaceae; genus UBA1930. The sequence continues at coordinate 22,724 of JAYVRD010000174.1, forward strand.
CTGTTGGTTAAGAGGTAGTAATTGGTGTTTTTTAATCTCCTTTTTTCTAAAAGCCTCAAAACCCATCAACTTATCCTACTAGAGTAAACAAATAAAAATCAAAAAAGACGATTTCCCCACAGCTTTTGCCATTTATCAACAAATCAATGTTAATTTAAATACACAGGCCTTTAAAAAAATCAAATATTATTAACCGCTTCAAAAAAACTAAAAATCCTTCCAGTTTTTAAAATCAAGTCTGTATTGAGTTCTAAATGGTTTTCCACAATTTGTTCAATAACTTCTTTCCCCTATTTTTGCCATCCTAAAAATTTTATACCAATAGTTATGTCTGTTATTCAAAAAATTCGTGATAAGGGTAGTTGGATTATTGTTACAGTGATTGCCATTGCCTTAATTGCCTTTATTCTACAAGATAGAGCCGCCGGAAAAGGTGGAAGCCTTTTTAGTGGTAATACCACAACCGTTGGTAAAGTAAACGGAACAAAAATAAGTAAAGCCGATTTTGACGAGCAACTGGAAATGTATAAAGGAAGAGGTTCTCAAGGGCAGTTGGTAGGACAAATTTGGAGTATGAATGTTGAGAAAATATTATTTAAAGATGAAATTAATAAGCTCGGCATTAATGTAACTCCCAAAGAGTTGGATGATATTTTGTTTGGCGATAATCCACCACAATGGATAAGTCAAGCCCCAGAATTTCAAGACCAAGCTACAGGAAGAGTAGATATAAATAAAGTAAAAGATTACTTTAAACAGATTAAAAAAGAAAAGAACAACGATAAAATTGCCCCTTTCTATCAAGCTTATATCAATCCAGAAATTGAGCAACGCTTACAACAAAAGTATAAACAACTTTTAGCAGGTGCTGCTTATGTACCACAATGGATGGTGGAGAAAACAAATGCTGATAATAACGCTATTGCTAACATATCTTATATATATGTGCCCTATGCTACTATTGCTGACTCAACTATTAAAGTAAGCGATGATGAAATAAATACGTATGTAAGTAAGCATAAAAAAGAATTTAAACAGGAAGAAGAAGTGCGTAGCATAGCGTATGTAAATTTTGAAGCAGCACCAAGTGCTGCAGATACAGCAACAGTAAAAGAAAAATTAAAAGAACTAAAAAGCGAATTTCTTTCTACCCAATCAATGACTTCTTTTATAGCTAAAACAGGTAGTAAAATACCCTATTATGAGGGTTTTATAAGCAGAAAAGAAATAAAACAACAAGCCAAAGACAGTATTATAAAAGCTGGGGTAGGAAACATTTATGGGCCTTATATAGATGCCAACAATATGGTGATTTCGAGGATTATTGCAGCTAAACAAATTCCAGATACCGTTAAAGTAAGACATATATTAGTTGCCACCAAGCAACAACAAAGAGATGGTTCAAGTGCAACAATAAGAAGCGATGAAGACGCAAAAAAATTAGCCGATAGTTTAGCAAATGCTATTAAAGCTGGCTCATCTTTCGATTCATTAGTAGTTAAGTTTTCAGACGATCCAGGAAGTAAAGACAAAGGTGGTGTGTACGAAAAAGTAGTATCTGGACAAATGGTAACACCATTCAACGACTTTTTATTTACAGGAAAAGTAGGCGATAAAGGCGTAGTGAAAACCGATTTTGGTTATCACTACATGGAAATACTTTCTCAAAAAGGAAGTACGGATGCCTACAAAGTGGCTTATATAGCTAAAGAAATTGTAGCTAGTGCCGAAACAGAAAATGCAGCCAACACAAAAGCATCTCAATTTGCTGTATCTATAAAAAACAAAGCAGGTTTTGATACTGCAGTTAAAAGCCTTGGTAAATCTGCAATGATAGCTGATGTTAAAGAAAACGATTTTACTATAGCAGGTTTAGAAAAAAGAGATGTAGTAAGATGGGTTTTTGATCATAAAGTTGGCGATGTAACAGAACCAATTTCTGCAACAGATAAATACATGGTAGCAATAATAACAGCCATCAACGAAAAAGGCTTACAAACTGCAGCACAAGCACGCCAACGTGTAGAACCATTTGTACGCAACGAGAAAAAAGCAAAACAAATAATAGAAACTAAGTTTAAAGGCAACACATTAGAAACCTATGCTCAAAGTGCTGGTTTACCAGTAGCACGTTTAGATAGCATAGCTTTTGGAAATACTTACATACCAAATATTGGTGCAGAG
>JAYVRD010000175.1:0-6611 GCA_043776595.1 Chitinophagaceae bacterium
AGACCATATACAACTTCTTTAAAAACTTTAATACTCAAAAAGGAAGACTAATGACAACGTTGAATTTTAAATTCGGAATTATTAAAGCATTTTAGTATACAATTAAAAGCCAAACCTACACTTTGATAAAAGCGCAATAGATAGGTGAAGCTAAACATGTGCGACGCCACCGAAGCTAAATTTTTATTCTGTCGCTGGTTACAAAAAAGTAACTGCATAAAAAAACCTGCTACATAAAATAGCAGGTTTTAAATTATAGTTTACTGTACAATTACTTTGTAGGAACTGTGGCAGTGTTGGTTGGCTTGGCTGCTGGTGCAGGTGCTTGCTGTGTGGTGGTGTTTACTTTTTGTAGCATATCGGTATTTACTTTACTGCTACCACCTTTAAGCATTAGGGTAGAGAACATGGCTAATACTGCAATGGTGCCTGCAAATATCCAAGTGCCTTTTTCTAATACATCGGTGGTTTGTTTTACACCCATAAATTGGTTGCTAATACCGCCTACATTACCTGCTAAACCACCACCTTTTGGGTTTTGAATTAATACTACAAAACCTAAACCTGCTGCTGCTAATACAATTAAGATTACAAATAAGATGACCATTTTATATTCCTTTTAGTTGTTGAATTTTGGAGGCAAAATAAGCGGATTTGTCTGGGTTTAAAAAACTTAATTTAATATACAGTTGTATGGCTTTGTCTTTTTTGCCTTGTTTCTCTAAAACTTCTGCCATAGTTTCGGTTACAATCTCTCGGGCTTCGTTGCTGCTACTGGCTATGCCTTGTATGGCAGATTCTAATTCGGGGTCGGCATTTATGTCTTCTTCATCGGGTTCTACATTTTTTATATGCTTTAACCAATCGGTAAAACGGCGTAGTTGAGATGTTAATCTATCAATTGGGGGTTGTTCTAAATTTACTTTTATGCCTTGCGATGCAAAATAATCAACTGTATGAAAAGGCTCTCCATCCATTTTTAAATGAGCATCGCCTACTACTGGCTTATTAAACTCTGCCAATTGGTGGTTGAGTATCGCAGCAATTTTGTTAGAATGTTCGTCGGGAATGGCATCTTCTACTTCTGCTATTTCTTCTTCGGTAGGTGTATGGCTTTCAAAAACAACTTCTTTACTTATAGCAACAGCTTCCTTTATAGCTTCTTGGGATTGTTCTTCTTGCTGGTGGTTATTTTGTTCAAGGATTGTTTCCTGTTTTAATTGGGTTGTAGGTATTTCGGTTTCGGTTATGGGTAAAGTTTCTTCTACTTTTGCCTCAGCAGCAATAATTTCTTCGACTACTGCAACTGGTGTTGGTTCTTCTATAATTAATTCCTCAATAATTTCTTGTGGTGGTGTTTGTTCTGCTATTTCAACAGAAGTCATTTCCTGTATGGTTTCTACAGTGGCAATGGGTTCAGGAACATGTATAGGTTCATCTACAACTTCTACAAGGGCTGGCTTTGCTTCAGTTACAATATCGTCTTGCTGGTCTATTTCTCTCATCATTTCCTTCACTTCCTCTACAGTAGGTATGGCAAATGGCTGTTGATGCGTTTCTTCTTCAATTACATTTTTAAGTTTGGGTTGGTATTCTTCCTCTTGGTATACAGGATGACCAATGATTAGGTTATTATCACTTTCATTGCTTTGCAATTGATAGTGCATCCAATAAGGGTTATTGAAAAATAAAACTGTTTTTTGTGCCTGTGGCAAAAAACCTTGGTTGTTTTGATTTTTTAATTTGGCTGCCAATAAAAACTGAGCTGGTGCAAAATAAGGGCAGCTATCGGTAAGGTGGCGTAACTCATCTTTAGAAACAGATTCTAAATTGATTTTTCCCGTAAGTTGCTGCAATACTTTTTCCATTGGCTTTATTGTGGCGGTGAAAATACAATTTGCTTACCAGTTAGAGAAAATACGATTAAAAATTTCATCGCTTACGTTTCTTATAATTTCATCTTGTAGCGATACTTCTGCCTGCTGTAAAGAAAGTGAAGCTGAAAAATCGAAACTTCGGCTGATGTCAAACTCTTCTGTTTTATTATCAACGGTGTTTTTAAAAGTGATGTGAACGCCCACCGTTAAACGATTGGTGGCTACTTGTTGGGATGAAATACCTGAAGTAGATACCGTATAATCGTTTATGAAACCACTTATTTGGTAGTGGGCATCATCATTATTAGTACGGGTAAGTTTTGTTTGATTGCTTATTTTTTGTTGAAGTTTATCGGTAAGCTTAGGACTAATTTGTGGATTTACATATCTGGCTCTGTTTTCTATAAAGCCAATTTTTACCGTTTTTATCTTTGTATAATCTACCGATACATCACGAAAAGAATAGACTTTGCATGAACTAATTAATAGTGCACAATTAAGAATTAATAATTGCCAAAGTGCAATGCGTTTAATATTTCTTGTAATGTTCATTTTTGTTCTTAAATCTTAATTTTATTATAGGTCGTCAATATCATACTCTTTCAACTTACGGTATAACGTTCTTTCGCTAATTCCTAAATCGGCACTAGCATCTTTACGCTTACTTTTGTGTTTTTTAAGTGCTTTAATAATCAGCTCTTTTTCTTTATCCATAATATTCAAACTTTCTTCCACGTCTACATGGTGATGGATATCATCATTTAATAAAACCGCTTGATTGTTACCCATATTCATTGGTTGCATAAATGATGGGTGGTTGTTTTGTGATTGATGAACCACTGCATGTTGCAACTCATTGCCATTACCCATAGGAAAATCGCTTAACAAACTTTCTTTGGTAAAATGGGCAGCACTACCAGCTAAAGACGGGTTTTGTAGAATTTCTAAAAACATTTTTTTTAGTTCTGTTACATCTTTCTTCATATCAAAAAAGAGCTTGTACAGTATTTCTCTTTCATTGGCAAATTCGCCTGATGGTGTGCCATTGCTTGCCAACATAGGTAAGCGATTGGTGGTGCTTTCGGGTAAAAATTTTCTAAGCTCGTTTATATTAAGCACAGCCATATTGCTCAACACAGAAATCTGTTCTGCAAGGTTCTTTAATTCACGCACATTACCTGGAAAGGAATGGTTAATTAACACCTGCCTTGCATTTTCGTCTAACTGAACAGGAGTTTGTTTGTAGCGTTCAGCAAAGTCTACCACAAACTTTCTAAATAGTAAAGGGATGTCTTCTTTTCTATCTCTTAAAGCAGGTACACGTATCGGTACAGTGCTTAAGCGATAATACAAATCTTGGCGAAATTTACCTTTCTCAGCAAACTCTAATAATTCTCTATTGGTAGCAGCAATTACCCTTACATCAGTCTTTTGTACTTTAGACGAACCCACACGAATAAACTCACCAGTTTCTAATACACGCAACAAACGAGCTTGTGTACCCAAAGGCATTTCTCCTATTTCATCTAAAAAAATAGTACCGCCGTTTACTGTTTCAAAATAACCTTTTCGGCTATCTACTGCACCAGTAAAACTTCCTTTTTCGTGTCCAAATAACTCGCTGTCAATAGTGCCTTCGGGTATGGCACCACAGTTTACAGCTATAAAAGAGTTGTGCTTGCGTACAGATAAATCGTGAATGATTTTTGAAAATACTTCCTTACCAGTACCACTTTCGCCTACTATCAATACAGTTAAATCGGTAGCAGCTACTTGCACAGCTGTATCTAAAGCAAAGTTTAGTACAGGCGAATTACCAATAATTCCAAATCGGTTTTTTATACTTTGAATGTCAGCCATTAATCTTCTTTGTTGTTAATAATTTTTAATTACTTATTGTTACAATTCTTGATTTTTTTCAACCCATTCATACAATGAATTTATTAAACGAGCTATCAAAACCTGCTTTTCTTTTTTGCTAATACTAGCAATTTCACTTTCACTCTTTTTTTGAAAATGATTGTTGTGTAGATCCTTATACCGGATTCCTAATTGTTGAAATGGTTTTGTTAAGTCTTCAAAATTTTTTCTAAAGAGCTTAATTTCTCTGTTATTGGGTCTCTCTAGTTGCTTTATAGTATTAAGGTTTGCTTCTATAGAAGGAAAAATTACATCCGTAGTAAATGTTTTTTCAAACTTGAAAGTGTCCCTTTCAAAAACAGCTAATTTGTATTTCCCTTCATGCTCAAAGTAGAAACTGTATTTTAACTGCTTTCCAGCTTGGGTTTTATACAGATAAACGTAATTGTAATGTGTGTTATTTAAGGAGTATCTGGCTAGATAATCATTTACCGTAATTACAGAATCAATTTGCGATTTCGCAAAAAAAGCAATTAAACTCATTGATAGTGTTAAAAACAATAGTTTCATATTATTTGCCCATTTTAATTTCACCCAACAACGTTCCAGCAGTACACTCTTTTACAAACACATCTACATAATCTCCTTTTTTATAAGCATAATCTGTTTTAGGAAAAATGACTACTTTATTGTGATCTGTACGCCCAAACCAGTGGGCACCACTTTTTTTACTATTACCTTCTATTAAAACACTAAAAGTTTTGTTTACATCACGCTGCATACTTTCTAAAGAGTGAATACGGTGCAGTGCAATTATTTCTTGCAGTCTTCTTTTCTTCGTTTTCTCAGGTATATCATCTTGGTAGCGTTTGGCAGCTAATGTTCCAGGTCTTTCGCTATAAAAATACATGTAGGCCAAATCGTATTTGCAGTACTCCATCAAGGTATAAGTATCTCTGTGGTCTTCTTCTGTTTCTGTACAAAAGCCAGCAATAATATCTGTGCTAAGCCCTGCATTGGGCAATAATTCTCTTATTCTATTTACTTTGGCTATGTACCATTCTCTGGTATAGGTTCTGTTCATCAACTGCAAAACTCTAGTGCTACCACTTTGTACTGGTAGGTGAATGTAGTTGCAAATATTTGGGTACTTGGCTATAGTGTGCAATACTTCATCAGTAATATCTTTTGGATGAGAAGTGCTAAACCTTACCCTCAACAAAGGAGAAATCAAAGCTACCATTTCCATTAGCTTGGCAAAGGTTATGACCTCCTCTTTTTCCTCTCCTTTGGAGGGGTTAGGGGAGGTTACAAAATAATAACTATCTACATTCTGCCCTAGCAAGGTTACTTCTCTATATCCTTTATCAAACAAATCTTTGGCTTCTGCTACAATGCTATAAGCATCTCTACTTCTTTCTCTACCACGTGTAAAGGGCACTACACAAAAACTACACATATTATTGCAGCCACGCATAATGCTCACAAAAGCACAAACCCCATTGCTGTCTAATCTTACTGGAGAAATATCAGCATAAGTTTCATCTCTACTCAGTAATACATTTACTGCTTTTTGCCCAGTTTCTGCTTCTTCTATTAAGCTAGGTAGGCTTCTGTAAGCATCAGGACCTACTACCATATCTACCAATTTTTCCTCTTCTAATAGTTTGGCTTTTAATCTTTCTGCCATGCAGCCCAATACGCCAATAAGAGTTCCATTTTTGCGTTTGGTAGCCCTAAATTCTGTAAGGCGTTTGCGAATAGTTAGCTCTGCTTTTTCTCTAATAGAGCAAGTGTTTATTAAAATTAAATCGGCCTCTTCAAAATTTTTAGTAGCTCCAAAACCCTCTGCTTGTAGTATAGAGGCTACAATTTCGCTATCGCTAAAATTCATGGCACAGCCATAACTTTCTATGTAAAAACGTTTTTTGTATTCATTCGTATCAATAGCAAATGGTGCAAATGCTTCGCCTTGCTTTGTTTCGTCGTGTACCTTTTCTTGTATATCCAGCAACTCCATCTATCAAAACTATTTAGTTGGCAAAAGTAAAGAAAACTAAGCTTCGTGCCAACTTGTCATAAACCTTTGCTTTATTATAACTACACCATTACTTTTGCAATTTTTAAATCAACCATAATGTCCTTAAAAGTAATTTTATCAATATTGCTTTCAATAGCTTTATGTACTACCCAAGCTCAAGATGTTACCGTACAAAACCTACGAAAAGAAATTGACCGAACCATACGCAAAGATGCTGATACTAGTACGTGGACATGGAAACGTGGTGGCATGCTTAGTGCTAGCCTAGCACAAGGCAGCCTAAGCAACTGGGCTGCTGGGGGAGATGATTTTTCCATGTCGTTTGGGGCTTATGTAAACTATTATAGTTTTTTTAAAAAAGGAAAACACATTTGGGATAACGCCCTCGATTTTAACCTTGGTTTTGTACAAACCACAAGTTTAGGTAGCCGGAAAAATGATGATCGAATAGATGTACTTTCAAAATACGGTTATAGCCTAGGGCAAAAATGGTATTTATCAGGCTTGGTAAGTTTTCGTTCACAGTTTTTTGATGGATATACATTTGGTAATAACATACCCGATTTTTCGTCAACATTGTTTTCGCCAGCCTATATTACCATTTCAGCAGGGTTCGATCAAAAGCTCAACGATTTTTTCTCTATGTTCATTTCGCCAATCACCTCTCGTTGGATTATTGTGGCAGACCCAACCCTTAGCAAACGTGGCTTATATGGCGTAGATAGTGGTAAACATGCAGTAAACGAAATTGGTGCATTCGCTACCATCAACTACAAATTACCCATTGCCAAAAACGTTACTTATAAAGGTAGGTTAGATGCCTTTTCTAACTA
>JAYVRD010000176.1:0-6562 GCA_043776595.1 Chitinophagaceae bacterium
TTAAAAAAACCAGCCCATGGCACTGCCTTATTTTTTGCAACCCATTGTTGTACATATAGTGGCGTACGTTCTTGGTTTTCGGTAAAGTAAAAGCTAAAACCTATTTTATTATCTACACTACCTCTAAACACTGCACCTCTTGTATTTAAAAAAATATTTTTACCACTTACACCGCTTTCTTTTGACTGTTGATATTGAAGAATAAGATTACCTGCAAAAAAGAAATCTTTATTTTTCATTTCTATTAAGTTTCCCCTTGTAGGAAAGAAAGTTTTTAAAAATAATTTTTCGCTTTTATACGCCTCTTTTGGTTTGCTGTACTCACTATTATTCATTAAAAAGCGTTGCAAATTATATTTGTCAATTTCGGTAATAACTTTTGCAGTTTCGGCTTTGTTGTAATACAAACTATCAAATGCTTCCATTTCTTTTACAGCATCTCGGCGTGTATAGGGTTTAATAGAAGAGAAACTTAAATACGGTGTACGCATTTTAATTTCCATACGGTCTAAAATAATTTGCTCTTTAGTACCAGGCAATATGTATGATGTTTGTGCTACCAAAAATGAGGGTAATACAAGCAGAAAAAATTTTAAAGGAATATTAATTTTTTTCATTGTAACTGCTTTTTGCGTTGCAATATTTTATTGTTTAGTAATGATGCTTTTGTTTTGCTGAGTAAAGAACAAATCACAGATCGCAATCGAAACTTAATAGCAGCAGGATTGCTTACTCAGGAAAATTATATTTAAAAATCATGTTCCTTTCTTCCAATGTTCCATCTAAAGCCTACACCAAAAATTTGTGTATTGGATGTACCTTCAATTTGTTGTTTGTAATTTCTCATTACCCAATTAAAATCTATAAATAAATTTTCGAATGCCTCGTAAGATGCATTAACTGAAAAGTAAGTACAGGTTGCTTTATCACCATTTGATACTTTCCAACCAAAATCTCTAGGTCTAGTACCATAATCTCTAAAAATATTGCTACCCATATTTATGCCTAAGGAATCTGTACCTTGATTGTAGTACATAAATTTACTTTGTAATATCCATTTTTTAGATGGTTGATATTTTACAAGTATAACATACTCGTTAAAGTTAGCACCCAATGGGTGTGCCAATGGCTGATTGAAGTTTGAGTAATTAGAAACAGAATCGAAGTGGGTAAATGTAAATGGACGAACGCTGTTTAACTCTGCTTGCACATCTAAATTATTGATGCCAAAAGCATCCACATATTTTGCTCCTAACTGATAGCCAAACTTATTAGCCCACCATCCACGTTTAGCTTTTATTTCGCTCAACTTAAATTCGTCTAAAATAAGCTGACCATAAACTTGTGCCTTTGCTTGAATGTTCGCTTTTATATTTAAGCCCAACAAAGCATTATCGGGGCTGCCAGCTTGTACTTCCATCGCACGTAAGAAGGTTAATGGCAAAACATAATCTAGTTCAAATTGATTTTTTCTACCCAATACTACAGCATCAAAAACACCAATATTTAGCCAGCGTGTAGCATTTACACTTAAAGTATTAATGCGTAAATATTTTTTTGCCCCACTTTGATTTACAATACCAAACTGAGGTACTAATTGCATGTATAAATTTTCAAAATTTAGCTTCCAAATTCTTGTATTTAGTTTTAAAAATAGAGTGTTTCCACTAAAATCACTCAACCATAAACTACGTATGCCATTGCCCAAAAAATTTCTATCGTAACCAGCTTGTACATCTATAAACTTGGTTACTTTAAATTGCAATGACCCTCTAGCGTCTAAATATTGTACAGCATTACTATCGGTATATTGGTAGCCAGGTGCACCAGGTACAGCATTATATTTTGTTATCCATTCTCTTACATATTTTGGGTTGCGTTCTTTATTACCAGTAATATAAAAATTAAATCCTACTTTTTTTGCAATTACGCCACGCCCTGTAACACCAGCACTTGTAGAGAAAATACTTTGGTCGCTTGCATTATCAAAAGACTGTGTGTATTGCAACACAGGATTTAATGCAAAAAAGAAATTTTTATTTGTAGATTGAATAAGATTGGCTGGATTGCTAAAGAAAAATTTATTCTTTTTTATAAAGCTAGGGTTAATGTTGTTGCCTGCCCACTCAGCATTGTTTAAGTAAAAGCGTTGGATATTATATTTATCAATGGGTGTAAGCAAAGCTGAAATTCTATTTTTGCTTTTCACCAAACTATCAGCAATTATTACTTGCTCTGTTATAGCCTGCCTACTATACGGTTTTACAAAAGAATAGTTTAAACCATCGAACCTCGATTTAATTTCAAGGCGGTCTATTAATATTGCATCTTTACTACCCAGCGGCAAGTAAGATGATTGCCCATAAGTAATAAATGGAGCAATAACAAACAAAAATTTAAAGAGAGTTTTGATATTTTGCATAAATATTGGCTGCGGTTAATCAGTATAAATTATACACATGAAAACTTATATTGTTAAAGATACAACCATCGTAAACGAAGGGCAAAAGGTAACAGGGGATGTGTTGATAAAAAATGGACGTATAGAAAAAATAGGTGGAGTTATTAACACCCTTGAAAACGCTATTGAAATAAATTGTTATGGTCAATTTTTATTGCCTGGGGTGATAGACGATCAAGTGCATTTTCGTGAACCTGGACTTACACACAAAGCAAACATTTATACCGAAGCTAAAGCTGCATTAGCTGGCGGTACTACTAGTTTTATGGAAATGCCAAATACTAACCCACCTGTATTTACACAAGAACTGCTGGAGGATAAATATGAAATTGCACGCAACACCTCGCTGGCAAATTATTCTTTTTTTATGGGTACCAGCAACCATAACTATGAAGAAGTAATGAAAACCAATGCCAAGAAAAATGATGTATGTGGCATCAAAATTTTTATGGGTTCTTCTACAGGAAATTTATTGGTAGATAACGTATTGATTTTAGATAAAATTTTTGCAGATAGCCAAATACTCATTGCTACACACTGCGAAGAAGAGAGCATGATTAAAGCCAACCTAGCTAAACAAAAAGCAATCAAACAAATTCTAGACCCAGCCGATCACCCCATTATACGTGATGAAGAAGTATGTTTTGAATCATCTTTTAAAGCCATACAGTTGGCTAAAAAATACAACACCCGCTTGCATATACTGCATATAAGTACAGCAAGAGAGTTGCAACTATTTGGCAATATGCTACCACTTACAGATAAAAGAATTACTGCCGAAGTATGCGTACACCACTTACACTTTACAAGCAATGATTATGCAACCCTCGGCAATAAAATAAAATGTAACCCAGCCATAAAAGCTCCACACAACCGTGAAGCATTATGGCAAGCCTTGTTAGACGATAGATTAGATATTATAGCCACCGATCATGCCCCACATACCAAAGAGGAAAAAGAAGAGCCTTACGAAAAAGCCTATGCAGGTTTACCACTTGTGCAGCACGGATTATTGTTAATGCTGCATTATGTGCAACAGCAAAAAATTAGCATAGAAAAAGTAGTAGAAAAAATGTGCCATGCACCAGCCATTTGCTTTCAAATAAAAGAACGTGGCTTTATACGTGAAGGTTACCATGCCGATTTGGTGTTGGTAAATCCACACCAACCAAACACAGTATCCAAAGAAAATATTTTGTACAAATGTGGCTGGAGTCCCTTAGAAAATTTCACCTTTCCTGCTACGGTAACCAATACTTTTGTAAGCGGCAATTTGGTGTATAGCAATGGAGTGTTTAATGAAAATATAAAAGGGCAACGATTGCAATTTGATAGATAAAATATTGTACGTATTTTTTTGAATGCGAGCTTTAGAATAAAAATTAAACTTCGGTTGCGTCGCACATTTTAAACTGTAGAATATCTATTTAGCAAAAAACAAAATTTATTTACAAATTAAATAATATGCAAGATACCCACTTACACCACCACGAAGAACACCTACAAAGCAGCGACTTGCTTACCGATATTGTAATAGGTATGAGCGATGGACTCACAGTACCCTTTGCGTTGGCAGCAGGGCTTAGTGGTGCAGTAGATAAAACGAGCATCATAATTATTGCAGGCATTGCAGAAATAGCAGCAGGTTCTATAGCTATGGGTTTAGGTGGTTATTTAGCTGGCAAAACTGAGCAAGACCATTACGCTAGCGAACTAAAAAAAGAATACTGGGAAATAGACAATAAACGAAACATAGAAATAGAAGAAGTAAGAAAAGTATTTGAACAATGGGGTTTAAGCCCAGCCATACAGCAACAAGCCACTGCCGAAATAATAAAGGACAAAGACCAATGGGTAACCTTTATGATGAAGCATGAATTAGGTTTAGAAAAGCCAGATCCAAAACGTGCCAAAAAAAGTGCTTTCAACATTGGTTTCTCTTACATAGTAGGTGGTTTAGTACCACTCTCCCCTTATTTTTTTGTACACAATAGCAACGAAGCTTTAAAAATTTCTGTAGGTGTTACACTACTTTGCCTTTTTATATTTGGCTATTTTAAAAGTAAAATAACAGGGGTAAGCCCACTATGGGGTGGCTTGCGTGTAATGCTAATTGGTGCAGCCGCAGCAGGTGCAGCTTTTGGTATAGCCAAGTTAATTGAAGGGTAATTTTTTTGTAGCAAGCAATTGTATTTCAATGAAGCAGCGGTTGCGTCGCAGATGTGTAGCTGTAGAATATCTATGTAGCTTAGGCAAACACTATACTTTTTGTTTTAACATCTGGCACACATAAATTTTTACGCAATGCACTTTTCATGTCATCGCAAACAGTAATACACTTAATGAGAAAAGTCAAATCTTCCTCCACAGTTTAACATGTGCGACGCAACCGCTGCTTAATACTTATTCTTAAGCTGGCTTCATAAAAAAATTAAAACTTATACACCAAATTATTTGAAAGTGTGTAGTAAAAATGTACAATTGGCACCACAGGCTTTGCATCGTACAAACCTGCAAATTTAAAATTCAAGGCAAAGTGTTTGGAAATGCTTACATCTAAATTTACATTTACGGCTATACGTGGTGTAAAAAAACTATACAAAGCCGATTGGTAAAAAACAGCAATGGCAATGTTGCTTGTCTGAGAGATACTTCCCTCCCACTTCACATAACTATTGCTTTTGGCAGTGCTTGTTTTTACATCCTCTGTATTGGCTGGTAGCTTTGTACTATCCACTGCATTAAAGTTCCAAGTTTCGTTTTCGTAAAAAATACCTGTGGCAAAAGTCATTTCCCACATACGCTTGTGCCAAAAGTTGTAACGTAGGTTGGCACCTGCAATGTAGCGGTGTTGCATACCTCTTTTGGTATCCCATTGATATTGTATAAAGCTTTCGGGGTGTAGCTGATCTTTGTAGTTACGCCTCCATCGTAAATGCAGATAACCAGTATTTAAAAAATCTTCTGGCCCATTATATGTAAATCTGTTACTGGCAGAAAAAATTAATAACTCTCTTTTCTTTTGTAGCGATACGTCTATAAAGTTACTCGCATCGTATAGAGTTTGCTGTTGCTTATCAATTTCTACACCTGCTGCTACATGACCATCCCACTGAGCTTTGGTGGTATAGCAGGCAGTATCTATTTTATCTATATTAATAATTTGTGCTTGTGCTACTTTGCCACTAAGCAAAGTAAGCAGTATGCAAAAAAAAGATATTTGTCTTTTCATATCAATTAAAATTAAAGGAAATGATAGCGTGCTGGTTACTTTTGCAGATAGATGCAAAAATCGGTACAACATATTATAGCACTCATTAAAAAAGACTTATTGCTAGAAATAAGACAGCAATATACTTTTTATGGCATACTGCTGTATGTGGCCAGTACCATATTTGTTATTTACCTAAGTATGGGTCAGCCCGAAGAAACAGTATGGAATGGTTTGTTTTGGATTACACAATTATTTGTGTGTGTAAATGCGGTAGCCAAAAGTTTTTTGGCAGAAAGTAAAGGGCGTATGTTGTACTTCTACTCCATAGCTGGGGCAAGAGATTTTATACTGAGTAAGTTGTTGTTTAATGTACTGCTCATGCTTACCATGAGTGTATTGAGCTTGGTAGTATTTACTGTATTGTTAGGCAACCCGCTCAACAATCTTTTACAGTTTGTAGGCATTACCTGCTTGGGTGGTATTAGCCTTAGTTTGGTATTTACTTTTTTGGCTGCTATAGCTGCTAAGGCACAGCAGCAGGCTGCATTAATGGCTATTATGGGTTTTCCACTAATTATACCACAATTGCTATTACTTATGAAAATTGCTACACCTGCTTTTGCCAAAGTGGTACAGGGTGGTTGGTGGCAAATGGCTGGCTTATTGGTAGGGCTTGATTTATTGGTGGTATTGCTGGCGGTTATTTTATTTCCATTTTTATGGAAGGATTAGAATAGTAAGTTGTTGATTCAAAAATAGTAATGCAAACTCAAACGAAAAATTTAGTCTTTTACCAAGTAAAAACTGCCAATTGCCAACTCAAATTTACCCTACATTTGCAACCTAACACTTGGTAGTAAACCTTTTTTTATGCCTCAAAAACCTTG
>JAYVRD010000177.1:0-6472 GCA_043776595.1 Chitinophagaceae bacterium
AAATTTTTGAAAAAACATTATTACTCAACGATGAACAACGAAATCTGATAGATTTATTTTATCCATAAAAATGGGTGTCCCAGTGACGAAGTCAGGAGAAATACTTCTTTTGTAAACGCTTACTATAATAAAAGCCCTGATATACAGGGCTTTTATTATTGGGGGCTAAATACTATTATATAAATACTAACTATTCTACAAAAAACTTAGCTGTATGTACAACACCCTTATCAAAAACTTGAAGGTAATAGATACCTACACTTCTTTTGCTTTTTAATACAATATTTGCAATACCATTAATCAAAGCAATCTCGCCTGTTTGTAAAACCCTACCTTGAACATCTAGTATATTGTACTGCAAATTATCGGTGGTGTTGTTTAATAAAAGTGTAAGGTTATTGCCAGGTTTTATGATATTGTTTAAAAGCTGCAGTGTATTTTCTTGTTTGTTTATTATTACTTTAACGGTGCTGCTATATTTAAAACCTTTGTCTTTATCTACTATTTTTATTCTATAAAAAATAATATTGTTATTGGTAGTTAAAAAATCAGCAGTGTTATAATTATTATTACCTGCATTATTAGTAGCCATTACCTTTTTTACAGTTTCAAAAACATTATTGGCATAACTTCTCTCCACCTCAAAATAATCTACGTTTACTTCGTTGGTTGTTATCCAGTTTAATTGTACTTGTTTAGTTGTTGCAAGCCTTGCATTAAACTGTAATAGTTGCAAAGGCAACACTGTAAAAACCGAGCTAGTATTGCTTACTACCGATTCGTTTTGAAATCTATCTAATGCTGTAACCACGTAATAATACAGTATGCTTGGTAGTACGGTATTATCGGTGTAGGCTGCAGTATCGTTCCATGTAATCGCAATAATATTGTTGGCATTCGTTATATCTACTGGCGTAGTAAGAGAACGATAGATGGTATACCTTTTTGCTTTATCTAATTCGTTGGTAGCAGCAGCGGGTTTTGTCCATGTAAGGTTTACAGAAGTAGCACCTACATACATTGAGTTTAAACTTGTAGCTGCTGCTGGTGGGGTATTGTCCTTCCAACTCATGGTAGGTTGTAAAGCAGGCTTATTAAAGTAATTATTTTGTAGGCTATCTCTAAAACCCAATTTATTATTGCGTAAGCTAGTAGTATTGTATATAACATGCCCTTTAATATTGGCATTATTTCGGTTCAATCTTATTTGCTGTGGTATTTGTGTATTATCAGTAGCAAAGGCTGCGTTTTGAGCCACATCTCCTACTTTATAACCAGCCATACCGCTATAAATATGCCTACCAAAAGCATTATTGTTCCACCAAGGGATAAGTATATTATAGTCGGAACCAGACTGACCGATATACCAATAAATTTGTGGTGTTAAATAATCTATCCAGCCTTGTTGCAACCATAAACGACTATTGGCATACAAATCTTTATAATGTTGCGTAGCACCACTTGAAGTATTGCTACCATTAGGGTCGTTGGGTACCACACCAGTTTGGCTTAGCCAAATACCAGATGGCGAAATACCAAATTTAACCCAGGGTTTTACTACTCTAATGCTATCCCCAAGACGTTTTATTAATGAATCGACGTTCGACCTTCTCCATTCAGCTTTTGTAGCAATGCCTCTACCGTATAGGGTATATTCATTATCATCTACATAAGTACCAGCACTTGGGTAAGGGTAAAAATAATCGTCGAAGTGAATGCCATCTACATCATACCTTCTTACAACATCCATTACAATTTTAATTACATAATCCCATACAGCTGGTATACCAGGGTTTAATATACGTTGTGTACCAGCACTCATAATCCAACTTGGTTGAGTATTGATGATATGATTAGGACTAAGTGCTGCAAGATTAGCTGCAGATGCATTTGCTAGAGCTCTATATGGATTAATCCAAGCATGAAATTCCATACCTTTTTTACGAGTTTCAGTTATCATAAAATCTAAAGGATCGTAATATGGGCTTGGGGCTGTGCCTTGTATGCCTGTAAGGTCGGCACTCCATGGCTCGTATGGGCTTGGGTACATAGCATCGCATTGGCTACGAATTTGTACAAAAAGTGCATTCATGCCAGTGGTTTTGTGTTCATCTACCCTTTGTATAAAAGTAGATTGTTCTTGTGCTGTAGTAGCACCACTACTTGGCCAATCTATATTGGCATAGGTTGCCAACCACGCTGCTCTAAATTCTCTTTTGGGTGGATTTTGTGCAATAGTGATAAAATAGCATAAACCAAATGCTATTATCAGCAAAAACTTTTGTTTCATAATTTATTTTGTTTGTCTATTTCTTTTTTCTTTTATTTTTTTAGCACCATAGCCTATACCTGCTGCTACTAATACACTTAAACCGCCATCTATGGGTACATCTAATACATCATCGCCACCACCAAAAGGTGGGGGCTGTGCATGTACCAGTGCAGGCACTAATAAAACAAATAACATCATTACTATTTGTACGGTAGTTACTTTAAGTTTCATACAATATGTTTTTAATTTTTGAATGTAGTTGTATCATTTCTCTTTTCTTTTTACAGACAGGGAAATGATTATGATGTTTGCTTTATTGTTTTATTAGTTTAGCTGTTGTTCTTTCCTCCCCTACTATCAATTCTACTGTGTACATACCTGCTGCTAACTTGCTTACTGGCACTTTAAATTGACCAGCTTGTTGCTCTCCTAAGTTTAGAGTTGTAACTGACTGACCATTATTATTTATAATACGTATAACTGTGTTACCTTTTTGTTTAGCACTATAGTTTACTTGCACATAGTCGGTAGCTGGGTTGGGCGTTAGTTTTACTTCCAACTTATCAGTTGCTATTGGCAAGATAATTTTATTAGCATTAAATACAATGTAAAAACGATTGGCTGCTGCTGAAGCTAAATTGGCATCTATGATATAAGGAATACTAACCTCACCATTTAGGTTGATAGTTGTTTGGATGTTTAAATAACTATCTACTAAGTAAGCTTCTATATTGGATGTATTTATAAACTCTTTACCCTCTATTGCAAGTACATAATTTTTGCTTAGCATATTCCCCATATTTAACCACAAAGTATCTTGCTTACTAGGCAATATTGTACCATTTATGCTAAGTGTACTACCCATTGTTTTAAAAGATATATTCTCGTCTGGGTTGCCAAACTTAGGTGCATCTTCTTTTCCAATAGTAACCTTGTAGTCTTTGCTAAACTCTGTACTAGCTATGTCTGCCATTAGCCCTGCTGCATAATTTTGTTGTAGGTAAAGCTTAGCAATTATTTTACCATCAATCGTATTACTAGTTCTAAAAGTATTGGTTAATGTGCCAGCAATATTTCTATCAGTTTCAGCAAAGCTTAAAGCACCTGCACCTCCTACATTTAATACAAAAAAGGCTTGACCTGGTTGTATATTACCAGTAGAAGCTGCTACATAAGCACCTCTAGCATTCGTACCTGTCATGGTAGGATCCCAAATCCAAAAATTGGTATTTAAGTTTGTTTTACTAACAGTGCTCCAATTCACTGGTGCCCAATATGGATTGCCTGCAAAACTGTATTGTCCATCGCTAGCTGCAAGGGTAAAAACTTGTGCACCAGATGCTAATGTGCCTCTATTACGTAAGGTAGTAGCTAAATTATTTGCTGTTGATGAATTAGTAATTAAAGTAAGTGTCCTATCGCCCCGTATTAAAATTCTGTAACCTAGTTTGGCATCGGTAAATGTGCTCGTTGTATTGGTTATAGCAGTCCAACCAAGTCCAGCATTATCAAATGTGTACATGGATGGATTCCCTAAAGTAGTTTCATCAAAACCACTCGTAATATTTACATTCCCCCCTGTGCCAGCAGTACCTGTTATATGTGTGCCAAAGCCTGGGTTTGGATTGAATGAAGCAGTTGTAGCTCCTTCTTGCCAAGCAGCTTTTATAGTGCTACCAATAACACCTGGAGCTAATAAACGAAAAGCTCTATTACCAGCTGGTATATAACGCTCTACTTGCACAGCACCTGTTATAGAGCCAGTAGCAACAACTGCTGTATTGGCAATAGATGTGGACTTTAAAATTAGTTTACCATTGGTTGTAAAAGTACCTGTAGCATGAGGGTATAAAACACTTGTAATTCGAAGGGTATCATTCGTATTGATGCCTATGCTAGCACCAAAAGTATTTAATACTTTTAAAATACCAATAGTACCATTGCCAAAAATTGTTTGTGCAGCAGTGGAGCCTGTAAGCCCAACACCATCACTACCATTGGTTATCGTGCCATTGTTAACAATATTTCCCTGTATTTGTAGTAATGCCGCTCCTGTTAAATTGATGGTGCCATAGTTTACCAATCTTGTACAGCCATAAGTGGTAGTTAGTGATGGATAATTTGCTGCACCTGATGGAATGTATAAATCTGTACCAATGGTAGGTACTGTATTATCTCTCCAGTTGGTATTACTTGCAAAACCCGGATTACTAGCGGTACTTCTCCAAACTCCACCAATCATAGTACCTGCTTCGTAAGCACCAATAGTGGGGGCATTGTCACGTGCAGTGCCTGCAAAATCGTTTGTAACACTAGCTATGTATGTACCTGGGTAGGCTGTTGTTGGTGTAAGATTGGTAGCACTTGTAAACGTAGGGTTTACATTGTAGCTAGCTGCATCTTGTGCAGAGGCTAAAGTCCATGAAGCTAATGTTGTATAGTCGGTAGCATTAAAAAAACCAAAATACCCAGCAACATTACCAGCTTTTGTAAACACAACATTATTATCAGAAATAAAAGTAGCTGTAGTACCAACCCTACGAATACCCCAAACCTTCATGGTGCTTTCATCCATAAAAATGGCATTATTTTTTACAATTAAAGTACCCGTACTAGATGGTGCAGCTTCTGTAGTGGTAGCGTGTACAATACCAGCAATATAAGAAGTACCGAATGTGGTCATATCAGTAAGTTCGGGCAAATAAATAGAATTGTTATACACATTAGATGTGCTAGAACCAGTGTGCCTTATTCCATAAATAATAGTATTGGTAACGGTGGCTGCATTAACCTTAAAGCCCCTAATAACATTGTTATAAATATTCGCAATTTTAGGAGAAGCCAATTGGTTATCAATACCTACAATACCATAGCCACTACCTGCTGCAGTATTAGCTGTAGTAAGTGTGGTAAAAGTGTTACCATATACATTAAAACTACCAGCCGATGGACCGCCAGTAAGGAATAAAATACCAGCACAAGGCGAACCACTAACACCTGTAGGGTTATGGTCAATTGTATTATTAGCTATTGTACCATCATTTACATAATTAACTAATATAGCACGGGTAGCTTTTGCTGTAATGGCATTTTGTATAATTACTAAATTGGTTTGGTAGGCTGTGGGTGTACCTGAATTGGTATTGGTAATACCAGAAGAACCTGTACCACCAACACTAGCAAGGGTATTGTTTTGTATAGTAATATTATCTGGTGTATAGTTTACAGTATTAAAATAATTGGTTACTAAAATAGGAGAACTAGTAGTAGCAGAAGTGCAACCATTATTTACTACACAGTTTTTTATCGTAATGTTATTATTATCGCCAAAAATTCTAATTACAGACTTTGTAGTGGCAGTGGTAGCCCCTTGAATGGTAAAATCTTTTGTAGAACCACCAATTGTATTAGAGCCATCTATTGTAAGAAAATTAGTTGACTTTAAACTTGCTGGTAATGCAGCATTGGCATCGGCAGCACCAATAACTAAATGGCCATCTATAACAAAGCCAGCAGTTATTTTAGTAAAACTTAATGTACAAGTAACACCAGTGTAGGGTTTAAACGTTACCGTATTTGCTAAGCTACCACCTACATAACCAATAGCTACATCTGCAGCTTCGGTATAGGTAGCACCATTATCACTAAAATAAAAAGTACAAGATCCACTTACCCCATTAACGTTTAATGCATTAACGGCAGCACTAAAACTAGCATAACTTCCTGTTTCTCCTGGTATGGGTGTTGTGCCTATACGGTAGGTACCGTTTAACTGTGCCATTGTATTTTGTGCAATAAGCATCAATACAAACACTTGCAAAATTTTAAATATTTTTTTCATAATGTTTAATTTTTATAGTAACGATTTTATTATTTAACGGCCCTAAGAGTTGTTATTTGATTGCTATGTATAATTTGTATAAGTAGTAACCCTTTGGCAAATGATTCGCTATTAATAGTAAGCATACTATTGCCCTTGGCAATTGTTTGTTGTTGGCTGTGCAAGAGTATACCAGCAGTATTGTAAATATGTAGCGTAATGTTTTTTATTTCGTTACTATAAACATTTACTTGTACTACATTTCTTATAGGATTGGTTTGCAGCGTAGCTGTAAAACTATTTTTTTCGTTATTTAAAACAATTGTTTTAGAATAGGTGTACTTACCATCTTTATCTATTTGTTTTAAACGATAGTAATT
>JAYVRD010000178.1:0-6414 GCA_043776595.1 Chitinophagaceae bacterium
TTATCAACGCCTACTATTTTACCAACTATGAAAAGTAAAAGCACTACAATAAATACCTTTTGCCATGTTTTCAATACTCTAAATTTTTCAAATAGTTTCTTCATTTTCCTTTGTTTTTATTGTTAATAATTTTTTGTTTCAGTGCTTGCAACTGTTTTTCTATTCGCTCAAAATCCCTTTCCAACTCATCGTTTTCGTTGGGATTTTCTTCAGCTACTTGGCTAAAAGTGTCGTTTATTTTGTACTTTAAAATTCGTGGCTCATCATCGCCTTTGACATTAAACATTGTGTTTGCCCAACCATCCTCTAGTAACACAGTTCCATCACCAGTAAGCAGCCAGTGAATATTTATTACTTTATTATAATTAAGTATCTTAGCCAATACCTCTGCTCCTGGCAAACTTTTTCCTTTTTTTATATTACTTATCAATGCCTCACTAGTATCAATTTCTTTAGCTAGCTGATACGCTGTTATATCGAGGGTTTGAAGCAATTTGGTAAAACGCTCTGCAAACGCCTCGACATCTGTAAACTTATTTTTCATTTACTTAAAATTTATTTGGTACTTAATAATAATTAAGTATTTTTGTTCCGTTAACGGGATATAAAAAATAAATGTATGCAAAAAAAATTAAGTACAGCTAAACAACGAAAGCAAGTAAAAAGAGACGACACCGCAATTATTCTATCTCAACTATTTAACTGTGATGACAGCTACATAAGAAGAGTAGTGAAGGACACCAAGCATCAAATTCATAAAGGAGAAAAAACAATGAACATCCGCAAAGCTTACTTAGAATACAAGCACAGCAAGCAAGCAATCATTGCCGAACTACAGAAATACAAACCACAAGTTTCTAACGAAAAAACAGCCGCCTAATGCAACACGCAATCGCCTGTCTTAAATACAAAGATACACAACACAAAATACTCATTTATTCAGCAGCTAAACAAACTGCGAAAAATGAAATGTACGATGCACTTGCCACATTTTGTGGCTGCACACCAAGCCGTGTAAAACTTGTTCTTTCCGACAATGAGTTAAAAAAATTTAACCAACCAGAAGATTGGCAAATAAGGACCGCTTATATAACCTATTACAATTTTATACAACAATTTAACCCCGAAAAAGCTAGCCTCATTTAACCATTTTAAAACTAAACACGATGCAACCAATTATTGCAATTCTTAAAATCAAAGGCAGCGAGATAGCAATGCCTATTTATACAACAAACGAAATACCTAAGCCTAAAATGGCTATCGTTTTTGGCGTACGAAACCAATTGGCTCAAAAACACAAAGTAAGCAATAGCAATGTAATGAAAATAATAATGGGTGAAGAATATACAAGAACATATAAAGGGATAAGAAAAGCTATCCAAATAAAAGATGAATACGACCAATTGGAAGTAAAGTATAATAATTCAGTAGAACAAATAAAAAAATTGAGAAAAATAGTTTTGCAACCTGGCTTCATACTCAAAAGGGATAATTCAATTTCATTTACGGCTAAAAAAATGAAGATTGAAGCATCTTATGCAAGGTCTATCATTAAAGGAAAATATACTCCTACAGCATATCATTCTTTGCTCTTTGCAATAAAAACTATCGAATGTTTTTTATTAATTAAAAAAACTGCCGTAAATGAAAATAGATGATATTATGTACCGAAGGGCAGAAAATGAATTATGGATTAAAGTTTTTTTTCTCCTTCAGCTATTGCCTCAATTGTCTTATGACTATTTGTTAAAAAAAGCATTCCCTGCTTATCGAAAATCTGTGCAGCCCTGTTTTAGAAATAAAACATACCTGCCAGCTACAGGCAAGGCTTGGCGTTGTGCAAAAATTAATGGTAAGCTGTATGTTGAATATTCTTCTATACCTGACAAAGCACCTAGCCACTACCTAAGCCAGCTACCCACACGTAAGGCATTAATAGATTTAAAAAATAATGCTACACAACAGCAAACTATAAACCCTTTACAAGAGTGTATTAAAGGCTTTATAAACGATTATCAAACCAACCTACCTTTTTATGGCGACTGCACCAAGCAACAGCAACATAGCCTTGCTACAGCAGCTAGTTACCTACAAGGCTGCTGCAACTATATGCTTGCCAATGGCATTGATACCAACAACACAGCTTACTTTAAACAAGCTAATCAACTGCTATCAACTTTCGATATTAAGTACCTGCCCAGCAACTACAGAGGCTTTAGAGAATTATTGCTTGAAGCTTGCACAACAACTACCCCAATTACACAGCTTGTAAAACTGCCACGCAAAGGCAATACCAATGCCGTACAACATAGCCACGATGAAGAGGTAGCCAGTTGGATACTAAACATGCGGTACGAGGGTAAAAACTTTACCAACGCACATATTATTCGCAAAGTGCAATGGCTATGCACCATTAGCGATAAACCAGTACCTAGTGAGCGATGGATTGGCGAACAAATGGAAACTGCCAACAACAAATTTCTTACTGCTGCTGGTAGGTATGGCAGCAAAGGCAAGCATGGGCAAAGCCAACGTGCCTACACGCCTTTTGGCAATGCACTATTTGCTGGCGATTGTTGGCAGGTAGATGGTAGCAGGGTGAACATATTAAACTTTAAACAAAAGGTAACCATTACCGATGCAGCTACTGGCAAAGAACGCAAGCTAGATAAAGAAACCTTTATAAGCGTAGTAGCCGTAAGAGATGTACATAGTGGCGATGTGCTGGGGCATTCCTTCAATCTTGCAGAAAACAGGTGGACGTACATGCAAGCCTTACAAATGGCTGTAGAAACTGCTGGTTACTTACCCTATGAAATTGTGTTTGATAAATTTCCCGGCCACAACACGCCAGAGTTCATCGCCTTTGCCGAAGACCTACGTAGCCGAGGCGTTAAAATAACCTTTACCCATAAGGCAGAAGGCAAGGCAAAAATTGAACGCTGGTTTGGCACACTGCAAACGGTGTTTATGAGCGATAGCAATTACTTCTATGGCGAAGGCATACAAAGCATGAACAAATATGCACACCGTAGCAAGGAGTACCTTAAAAAACTACGCAAACAAGCCAATGAGCAGGGATGGAACTGGGAAGCAGCTTGCGATGAAGCCAACAAAATTATAGAAGCTTATAGGCACACAAAATACAGCTATTACAGCCGTAAGTTTAAAGCTATTGAGCATAGCCCTGCACAAGTGCATGAAGCCAGCGAAAAACCAAATGTTCGCCTAATAGAGGCTGACCAATTTGCCTACTTATTTGGCATAAAACGCAAAGCCAAAATATCGAATATGGGCTTGATTGATTTTGAAGTAAGCGGAGCGATGTTTAATTACCGATGTGCCAACTACGATGTGCTACGAGCCTATGATTATGTACTAATAAGCTACCTCCTCGATGATATGAGTACCATCAACATTTACGAGCTAACAGACCGCCCAATAAGAAGGCACTTAGGCACTGCAAACGAAATACCCAACATTGTTCCTTATGGAACAAACGCCTTTGAAGGCTATGGCAAGCAGCAAGCCATTATTAAACAAATGGAAGATTACCGAAACCAAGAATTAGAACACCGTATGGCTGTTGGCTTTGATAGCATGGGCATATTAGAGCAGGGTGGTGTAAACAAAAACATCTACGAAAACGAGAGCGACAAAGCCACTATTGCTTTAATAACTGGTGGCAGCGATGAGGGTATAGATGACTACGATGTAAGAGACCAATATTAATAAACAATCCTTACCCCTTTAGGGGATGGGGGCTAAAATTGAACCAATGGCACTGAAAGATTTTGCAAAAGTTATTAAAACCAAGTTTGGTGATGTGCTGGTTAGAAAAGCACAAGACCACAACGGTAATAATACCCTAATAATTGAAGGTACAAACGAGCAAGGCGAGGTACACACCAGTACCTATACTTGCGATACTCTCGACAATTTAGACCTCCAATATCGCAGCTACGATAAAGAAGCTGCTGAGCAGTTCATTGCCTTTATAGAGCTGCCTGAAGAACCTGATTTTCACCCCGACCAAAATTTTGATTAACCTATAAAATCCTTTTCCCCTTTAGGGGTTAGGGGCATAAAAAAAGCAGCCGTGCAAGGCTGCTCTTAATAAAAGTTTCAAAACCTAACACAAATTAAATTCTGAAAACCATGAACACAAAATTAACCAACCAAGAGAAATTACAAATTATTTCTCTCATTGAGCAAAAGAAACTTCAGTTAAAGAGCTACAGCAGCGTAGCCACCTTTTTAGGTATTAGCGATGCTACTATTAGCCAAATGGCTAAAAACAAATACCACACCCAAGGCGATGAGCTGTGGTTAGAAGTAGCAGCTAAACTAAACTGGAAAGCAACAAACACTGGCACTAACAATTGGGTACATGTAGACACAAGAGATTACAAAAGCCTTCGCCAGCTAGCCATTGATTGTAAAAACAACCACCTCTTTATGCCCATTAGCGATTTGGCTGGCATGGGCAAAACTGCCAGCCTTACACGTATAGCCAACGAGCTAGCAACCAACGCCACCTTTTACATAAGGTGTTGGGATTGGGGCAAAAAAGAGTTTTTAACCAACCTGTGCAAGAGCTTAGGTATAGATGCAGGTAGAGGCTTTAAAACGCCCAACGATTACATACAAATGATAGTCGAGTTCTTTCAAAAAATGGCTCATCAAAAACCGCTACTAATTATTGATGAAGCGGATAAACTTAAAGCTTCGGCTTTACGCTTTTTAATACCACTTTATAACGAGTGTGAAGATGGTTTAGCATGCCTTATTGCTGGTACAGAAAACTTGGAGAAAGAAATTAAAAGAGGGGTACGCTACCAAGCCAAAGGCTACGATGAAATTAATAGCAGGTTTGGGCGTAAGTATATAAAGCTGATTGGCTGCATTGTAAACGAGCGTGATAAAACAAAATGCGAAGTACATGCTATATGCAAAGCCAATGGCGTAAGCGATGAAGCTGTTATTAAAACCATTATAGAAGATTGCCAGCCTGTACGCAAGCTAGTGCGTGAAAGTAGCATACGTGTAGTAACCGATTTACGTAGGCTAAAAAGATTAATCAAAAAACAACTACTCACCATTCAAAACTAAATATTATGCTCCCTACTACCAACAAGCACATAAGCCACACACAAGAGCAAGCAGCATCCTTACAATTTGCCCACAGGTGGCTGCTAAAAGTACACCCACACCTTACCGAAGAGCAATGGCAAAACATGATGTTCGAGGCAGGTATTGCCTTCGCCACTTCATTTTCTTTTTTGTTCGATGGTAAGCAACAGCACATTGAAGATGTGCTTACAAAACACAAAGCCGATGATAACAATACCAACTGGTTTTGGATGTGGTTTAAATACAAATGGATGGAAGACGATTGGCACTACATAACCAACAAAGTATTTACACAGCCTACCAGCTACCACCAGTACAAAAGCTACATGCTGCTAAACCAGCTTTTAGAAGAAGAGCTACTAACACTTTTAGAAGATAAAATACCAACACCGTGAGAACAACTTACGCCATATACTACAATAAGCCATTGGTGCAAGATGTGCAACTGCAATTGGTAGATGGTATGAGTAGCCACGATGCTTTACTAACCATACACATGCAGCACGTATCGCCAATAGATGTGGTACAGTTTAGCAATTACAAAAGGCTATTAACAAGCATAGAGAAAGCCGATATACTAGAACACTTTGAATATCCAACACCCATTATTTAATCACTTAAAATAAACAACAAAATGGCTATTACAAGACAATCAAAAACCATCATTACAGGTGTTACACGTGATGCAGCCGAAGAGGCATTTGCAAATTACAACAGGTCTTTTTCAGACCTCCAAGTAATAGAAGGTAAAATGAACAATGAAATTACTACCGTTAAAGAAAAGTACGAAAGTAGTATTGGCAAACTGCAAAAAGAACGTGATGAAAACTTTGAAGTAATACAAGCTTACGCAGAAGCAAGCCCAGAATTATTTGAAGATAAAAAGAGTGTTGAATGGACACATGGCACTTTTGGTTTTAGAACTGGCATGCCAAAGCTTGCTTGCAAACGTGGCTTTAAATGGCCAGCAGTTTTATCCTTACTTAAAAAAGTGATGCCCGAATTTGTAAAGGTGAAAGAAGATATTGATAAAGATGGATTGATTGCACAACGTGGCAACGAAAGTATTAGCCGCAAATTTTCAGATGTTGGTATTGAAGTAGTGCAAGATGAAACCTTTTATGTTTCTCCAAAATTAGAGGCTGTAGCATCAGCTTAAACTAGGTTTTCAGTTTTAAAGTTTAAGGTTATACGCCCTGTGGTTTCTACCACTGGGGCTTTTATTAAAAATTACTGCCATGATTAAATTAATAAAGCTGCTCTACTTCTTATCTGTTGCAT
>JAYVRD010000179.1:0-6387 GCA_043776595.1 Chitinophagaceae bacterium
AAAAAATTTAAGCTCAAATAAAAATCCCGTTAAGTAAAAACTTAACGGGAGCTTCTTGCAAGAAGTTATATAATCAGTAAGATTATTTTTTCTTGTCCATTTTCATTTTAGCACTGTCCATAGCAGCTTTAGCAGTATCCATTGCTTTTTTAGCAGTGTCCATAGCCATTTTAGCAGCTTGTTCAGCTTTCATCATAGAATCTTTCATTTTTGCAGAATCAACACCGCTGTTTTCTGTGTTACCGTTGTTGCAAGATGCAAATGCAGCGATTGCTACGATAGCTAATAATTTTTTCATTGTGCTTGTTTTTTTGGTTTAAAATTTCAGCGGCAAAGATAGAGGCCCACAACTAACAACCAAATTTTAACGATTTTTTTTTATTATATTGCCTAAATGATGAGGGCAAGCCAATCAAAATAGCCTCAACTGCCATACAAAACAAAAACAAGTGTGTGAGAAATTGCTATAGCTTAAATTGTAAAACGAAAGCTGGCAACCAAGGTAAAACACTCTTCTACTTCTTTCTAAAGAAAATTCTTAGTGGTACACCTGTAAAATTAAAGTGTGTACGCAATTGATTTTCAAGGTAATTTTTGTAGGGCTGCTTTATATCGTCGGGAAAATTGGTAAAAAATGCAAATGAAGGTACATGTGTAGGTATTTGAGTAACATACTTTATGCGTACAATATGCCCACGTACTACTGGAGCTTTATACATTTCGGCTGCTTTCAACATCACATCATTCAACTTGCTGGTCGCTATTTTTCTGCGAAGGCTTTCTACCACATCTAACCCAATTTCTATGGCTTTAAAAATTCTAGTTTTGTCTTTGGCACTAATAAAAAGTATAGGCACATCCGTAAAAGGAGCAATTTTTTCTTTCAACTTCTTTTCATAATCACGGGCTGTGTTGGTAGCTTTTTCCATGGTATCCCATTTGTTTACCAATATTACAATACCCTTACCCTTGCGGGTAGCCAGGCTAAAAATACTTACATCTTGAGCTGTAATTCCTTTTTCGGCATCTAACACCAAAAAGCAAACATCTGCTTCATCCATTGCCTTTATAGCACGAATGATAGAATAAAATTCTAAGTCGTCTTTATCCTTATTTTTCTTTCTTATACCTGCAGTGTCTATTAATACAAATTCTTTTTGGTATAAGTTGTAGTGGGTATGTATAGTATCTCTTGTGGTACCAGGTATGTCGCTTACTATAGTGCGTTCCTCTCCTATTAACGCATTTAGCAGCGATGATTTACCAACATTGGGCTGACCAATAATAGCAAACTTTGGTATACCATCGTTTGATACAGCCATATCATCGGCAGCTATGTTTGCAACTACAGCATCTAATAAATCTCCAGTACCGCTACCACTTATGCTGCTTATGTTAAAGATGTTTTCAAAACCCAAACTATAAAATTCACTTGCGTTTAACTCTCTCTCATTGTTATCTACTTTGTTTACTACTAAAAACACTGGTTTGGTGCTACGTCTTAGCAGGTCTGCCATGCTTTCATCAAGGGTTACAATACCGCTCGATACATCTACCATAAAAATAATAGCGTTGGCTTCATCTATAGCTATGCGTACTTGCTTGCGAATTTCTACTTCAAAAACGTCTGCACTATCAGCCACAAAACCTCCAGTATCAATAACGTTGAATGTTTTACCATTCCATTCGCTAATGCCGTATTGCCTATCTCTTGTTACGCCACTTACATCATCTACAATGGCTTTACGCTGCTCCAACAAACGGTTGAAGAAGGTACTTTTACCCACATTCGGTCTTCCTACTATTGCAATTGTATAACTCATAACCCCAGTTTAATAAATTTAATCTCTCAACTATTTTATACTTCAAATTTTTGTCTTAGCAACAGTGCTACTATTAAGCTTCGGTTGCGTCGCACACTTGTACTGTATATTTTCAATCGGCAAAAAATCATCAACCCACAAACTTTCATCCTCCATCTGTCATCTACCAACCACCAACTACCAACCCCTCAATACCCATATTCCCTCAACTGTAGTTCATTGTCTCTCCACTTAGGTTTCACTTTTACAAATAATTCTAAAAATATTTTCTGCCCAATAAATTTTTCAATATCTACCCTAGCCAGCATACCCACTTGCTTTATCATTTTACCACCAGCACCAATAATAATAGACTTCTGTGTATCACGTTGTACTATTATATCTGCCTGAATTTTTACCAAACTCTCTTTCTCCTTAAACTCATTTACCAACACAGCCACATGGTATGGTATTTCATCTTCAAACAGTTGATATACCTTCTCTCTAATTATTTCACTTACAAAAAACTTAGTAGGCAAATCGCTCAAATCATCTTCGTTGTAAAAAGGATTTCCCTCTGGCAATAGTTCTATAATGGCGGCCAACAGCTTTTTAATATGGTGCTGCTGCAAAGCACTAATTTTTACAATGTTTTTTACGTAGGCTTTATCTGCAAAAAAAGTTTCGGCAATAGCTATTTTGCCATTCTGTGCTTCATCTATTTTATTAAGTATTAAAATGGCAGGCACTTTAAGCTTTAGTTGCTTAAACATATCATCACATTCATCCAAATTATCGTTTACATCTACTATTAGCAATGCTACATCAGCATCTTCTAGTGCACTTTTTACAGCACCCATCATTTTTTCGTGCAATTTGTATTTGGCTTCTATAATGCCTGGTGTGTCCGAAAAAATAATTTGGTACTCACCAGGGTTGGTTAAAAAGCCTTTAATACGATGCCGTGTAGTTTGTACTTTAGGAGAAACGATAGCCAACTTTTCGCCCAATATTGCATTGAGCAAAGTGCTTTTACCAGCGTTGGGCTTACCAAATATGTTTACAAATCCAGATTTCAAAGTGTGTGTGTAGCGAGTTTGCAAATGAATTGTTGAGTATGGCTACAAAAGTACAAGTGTGCGACGCAACCGAAGCTAAATTTTGTACCGAAGCTGGCTCAATTATAAAAATAAAAAAAGCCCCGCAAAGCGGGACTTTGTCTTTTATCTAAGTTGCGAGGAGAGGGATCGAACCTCTGACCTTCGGGTTATGAGCCCGACGAGCTACCGCTGCTCTACCTCGCGGTTTATAGGACGGCAAAAGTAGGCTTAGCCACTATACCACCCAAACTTATTTTTAATCTTCTTTCTTTTTTACAGATGATGCACCGCTAGTCTTAATATTTTTTACTGTTGGTTCGCCTTTGTAGCGAATGCTACTTGCTCCGCTTGCCTCTACATTTAATTCATTTTTTACTGCTATGCTTGTAACCGATGCCCCAGAAGACTCGATAGTACAATTATCAACTTCAAATTCATTAGATTTGAAACTACTTGCACCACTAAGTTCTAAAGTAGCTTTTTTGGCATTTCCTGTAAGGCTTACAGCAGATGCTCCACTTTCTTTTAATGTAAAATTAGTAGCTGCTATGGCACCTTTTAAACTGCTTGCTCCACTGACTTCTATCTTAATGTTATCTGTAACTATTTTATCAGTAATACTTACACCACTTGCCCCACTTACTTCAAGCTTTTCTAATTTTTTTATGGTTATATAAGCTTTAACAGACTTGCCTTTCCAGCTTTTCCACATATTGCCACTTTCATATTTTATATAAACTTTGAGTACACCATTTTCTACATCTGTTTTAATCATGACATTGTCTTTTTCATTGCCAGAACTTACTGCTACTGCGTTTTCTGTGCCTTGAGAAAGATATAAACTCACACCATTCATTACCTCAACGTTAGTAAATGCTTCTACTTTTCTTACTTCAGCATTGGCATCGTATACAATTGTTTTTTGGGCTTTCACGGTTGTAAAAGCTGTCGCAAAAAGCAACGCAATGAGTAATGTTTTTTTCATAATTGCAAGTTTTAGAATGTGTAAACGAAGTAATGCCCTAAAAGGTTACAGACAAGCAATTGTTTTCTACATTACATTTGCGTTGAAATTAATTCCTCGGGGTGCTCCTTTAATTATCAAATATTAAAGTGGCTGAGATTACACCCGTTGAACCTGAACAGGGTAATTCCTGCGAAGGGAAGGCGACATCTTCTTTTATTAGCAGTCCTCTTTCTGTAGCGTTATTCCTGTTCCCATTTTTTAATATTTAAAAAATAAAACAATGAAAAAATTGTTGGGAACAATGGCATTTGCAACCTTAAACTTATTTGCAATTGCACAAGCACCAAAAACAAATGTAAAAGGCAAAGTGGTAGATGAACAATCTAACCTACCCATTGCTAATGCCACAGTTGCATTAAACAACGCAACTACCGTAGCCAGTGAGGATGGGCAATTTTCTTTTGCAAAAATTAGTAAGGGAAATTATATCCTAAAAGTTACAAGCATTGGCTACAAAGACTATGAACAAACACTTGCAGTAGAAAAAAGTGACATAACACTTACTGTAAAACTCAAAAGCATAGCCTTGTTCTTACAACCCTTAGAAGTAAAGTCTATTAAGGCAAGTGATAAAGCACCTTTTGCAAAAACAAATCTTGCCAAAGCTGAAATTGCCAAAACAAACCTTGGGCAAGACCTGCCATTTGTACTTAATCAAATGCCATCGGTGGTTGTAAATTCTGATGCAGGTAATGGTGTTGGCTATACTGGCATACGCATACGTGGTACTGATGCTACACGTATAAACGTTACCCTTAATGGTATTCCTTATAACGATGCAGAAAGTCAAGGAACTTTTTTTGTTGATTTACCCGATGTTATATCATCTGTAAATGCGATACAAATGCAACGTGGTGTAGGTACCTCATCAAACGGAACAGGTGCATTTGGAGCAACTATTAATTTAAGCACCAATGAGTTTACTGAAAAAGCTTATGGTGAATTAAACAATAGTATTGGCTCGTTCAATACTTTTAAAAGTACAGTAAAAGCAGGTAGCGGTTTAATTGACAATCATTTTACCATAGATGCAAGACTTAGCCAAATAACAAGCGATGGGTATATTGATAGAGCTAAAAGTAATTTACAATCGTTTGCATTATCGGCTGCATACCTTGATAAAAATTCATCGTTACGCTTTAATATTTTTTCGGGTAAAGAAAAAACCTACCAAGCCTGGAATGGTGTACCAGACTATTTATTAGCTACCAATAGAACCTACAATTCATCTGGCACAGCAAGAACTGGTGAGCCTTATGACAATGAAACTGATAATTACAATCAAACGCATTATCAGCTATTTTACAATTTGTCAATGAATAAATATTGGAGTTTTAATACCGCAGCTTTTTTAAGTACTGGCTTGGGCTATTACGAAAACTACAAAGCACAACAGAAGTATGTAAACTATGGCTTACCCAATGTAGTAGTGGGCACAACTACCATTACCAAAACCGATTTGGTAAGAAGACAATGGCTAGACAACTATTTCTTTGGGCAAATATTTTCTTTTCAGTATAAAAAGAAGAACACTAGTGCAACCATTGGTGGTGGCTGGAGCAATTATGATGGCAAACATTTTGGCGAAGTAATTTGGGCTGCTAAAGGTGGCGTTAATACAGGC
The DNA here is from genome assembly GCA_043776595.1 of Chitinophagaceae bacterium. Taxonomy (GTDB): domain Bacteria; phylum Bacteroidota; class Bacteroidia; order Chitinophagales; family Chitinophagaceae; genus UBA1930. The sequence continues at coordinate 5,554 of JAYVRD010000179.1, forward strand.
TACCGCTACTACGATAACCCTGCACAAAAAACAGATGCAAATGTGTACACCAAGCTTCAAAACAAGCTTAGCAACAACTTAGAATTATTTGCCGATGTGCAGTACCGCCATGTAACCCATTATATGAATGGCTTTAGGTACAACCCTACCTTACTTACCAATCGCACCTTTAATTTTGTTAACCCAAAAATTGGATTAACCTATACCCAAAACGGTTGGCAAAGTTTTATTAGCTATGCCATGGCTGGTAAAGAACCTAACCGAGACGATTTTGAAGCAAGCACAACCACGCAACCCAAAGCAGAAATTCTACACGACTTTGAATTAGGCATTGAAAAGAAAAAAAGTAACTGGCATTTTGCAGCTACTGCATATTATATGCTGTACAAAGACCAACTGGTACTAACAGGAAAAATAAATGATGTAGGTGCATATACCCGTAACAATGTACCCAACAGTTATCGCTTGGGGTTGGAATTGCAAGGTGGCTATACCTTTACCAATTGGCTTAATGCAAACGCCAACTTAACCCTAAGCCAAAATAAAATAAAAGCCTTTACAGAGTTTATAGATAATTACGATTTAGGCACACAAGTAGCCATACCGCATAACAATACTGATATCACTTTATCGCCAGCCATAGTGGGTGCTACAAACATCAATATATTGCCTTGCAATAATTTTGAACTGAGCCTACTAAGTAAGTATGTAAGCAAACAATACTTAGATAATGCACAAGATGCCAACCGTGTATTAAAAGCATTTTATACACAAGATGCAAGAGCTATTTACACTTTAAAAAACAAACTGTTTAAAGAGTGGACTATTATTGGG
>JAYVRD010000180.1:0-6298 GCA_043776595.1 Chitinophagaceae bacterium
AATAGCCTCGATGATGTAGAGAATACCTTAACAGATGCTTTATTAAACTATCACTTGAAAAAGGATGATGTAATCAAATTATCAAAAGGATTTTTATCTATTTAGTAAATTTGATAACGGTTTATTATTAAAGGTTACACTGCCCCAATAGCTTTGCCAATTAGCTGTTGTATTGCTTGTATATCTTTTCATGTGTACACAACTAATCATGGTTTCTCCTTCTTCTTGCATAAAACTTACTTTGCCTTTTTTATTGGTTAGCTTTTGCTTGGTAACCAATTTGCCATCTCTTTGTTTGCACCAATATCTTACCAATACTTGAGGTAATGGTTTGGTTTTAAAATATACAGTGTACGTTCTTTGGTGGTTGATGCTAGTGCTGCCAATGCCCAGTAATTGTGGTTGGTATGGGTTTATAGTAGGTACAATATCTAATGGTAGGTTTGTTTGTTGGGTGCAGTTTGCATCTGTAGGTTTGTTGCCACATTGTACTATTGTTTTTACACTACGTTGATAATATTCTTTACCTATCATCGTATCTTCTTTGTTTGCTTTTCTGTAAGCAAGGGCTGTAGACAAACCATCTTCTTGTAAGTATGTATTAAACTTTGCGGCTTCTAAACTTATGAATGCGTTTTTGCTGTTGTAAGTAACCATATGCGTACCCATTATTACCAAAGGCAGTTGTAGTGAGTCGCCAGCATTGCTGCTTAATGTGGCAGCAATGTCTATTGCTTTTCCATTGGGTGTATAGTGCAAGAGTCGCTCTATTTTACTTCTATTTCCTTTCCAGTTTTCTCCAGTAAAATTTTCACCCACATTAAATTTTATGTTGGCAGTATCTCCTAGTTTGTAAGAAAAATTTTGTGGTTGTAACCAAAATTCGTGTGCCCATACAACAACAGCACTTGCAACGATAACAATAATCAGTAGCCACTTTTTCATATTTGCAATATACAGGGTTAATTTTTTAAGCAAAAAATCCTGCCTACTTTTTAAGTGTACAGGATTTGCGATGTAATGTTTATTAAAAAAATAACTTAAAAATACCCTGCTTAGTTGTGGGCATTTTTATTACAATAGGAGAGAAACATTTATAAAATACAAACCCCGCCATAACCGTTTGGCGGGATTTAAGTTTATGTTCAGGCTACTCTTGTTAATGTACCATGAACATTGGATTGCTAACCGTTTCTCTTGTAGATATTGGATTTTGGGTGAGCTTTATTGAGGCGGCTCAAACCTTTGGTTTTTCAATTGGATATTTTAAATAAACAAAAAATGTTGCTTTAATAACTCGTTCTTTCAAAGGACGGATTGGATATTGCATTTCTGATATTGGATTTTTAAAAACGAGATTTCTGTAAAACCAATCATTAAATCAACATAACAAAAGTAAAGCAGCCTTAAAGGCTATACAAGAGCAAAAATTCTCTATTTTATTACTTCGGTATTAGCCCAAGCCTTCGTATTATTACTAAATTATTTTTGGTAAACACACCAATACTTATTTTCGGGCAATTACTTATTTACAATACAAATTGATGATACAAATAACAAATACTGCAACACTGTATAGTAAGTACCAAAATGCCATGCAGCAAATAGCCGATATAAAATATGCAAACGCTGTACTGCAATGGGATCAAGAAACTTACCTACCACCCAAAGGTGCAGCAGCTAGGGCAAGGCAAATGGCCACTCTTAGTCAAACAGCCCATGAAATGTTTACCAACAAAAATTTAGGTGCATTATTACAAGAGCTTTTACAAGCCAATGACTTAACCAATAAACAACTAAAAAATGTACAATTAACTTGGGATGATTATGAAAAGCAATTAAAATTTACTACTGAGTTTGTTCGGCAAATGAGTGAAGCCGTTTCAACTTCTTTTTATGCTTGGGTAGAAGCAAGAAAGCAAAACGATTTTAAAATTTTTGAGCCTGCTTTAGAAAAATTAGTGGAGCTTAAAAAGCAAGAGGCTTCCATTATTGGCTACTCAGGTCATCCATACAACGCCTTATTAAACGAATATGAAAAAGGGGCAACCGTACAAATGCTAGACAAAGTATTTGAAGACATTACCCAACCCTTACAAGCTTTACTACAACAAGTGCAGCAACAATGTTTAGCTGATGATAACTTTCTGCACCAGCATTATGATAAAGATAAACAATGGAACTGGGGTATGTACTTAATAAAAGAATTAGGTTTTGATTTCGAGGCAGGTAGACAAGATATTAGTGAACACCCATTTACTACCAACTTTTCGTCACAAGATGTAAGACTTACAACACGAATAGATGAAAACGATTTTGCCAACATGACTTGGAGCTGTATACACGAAGCTGGACATGGTTTGTACGAACAGGGTTTGCCCAACGATGAATATGGTTTGCCATTAGGAGAATATGCTTCACTCTCTATTCACGAATCTCAATCGAGGCTATGGGAAAACTGCATTGGGCGTAGTCTACCCTTTTGGAAACATTATCTACCCAAACTAAAAGAATACTTTCCGCAGCAGTTACAAAACATAACACCCGAAACTTTTTGCCAAGCCATCAACAAAGTACAGCCATCATTTATACGTACCGAAGCCGATGAGCTTACATACCATTTTCATGTTATGATACGTTATGAGCTAGAGAAAAAATTAATAGCTGGGCAGCTAAACGTGGCAGATATTCCTCTGTATTGGAACGAAGCCTACCAAAAAAACTTGGGCGTTACCATACCCAACGATAAGGTTGGATGCCTACAAGATGTACATTGGAGCCATGGTAGTTTTGGCTATTTTCCAACCTACAGCTTAGGCAGTTTTTACGCAGCACAGTTTTGGTTACAGGCAAAAAAAGAAATAATTGATATAGAACAACAAATCGAAAATGGTAAAACAAACGTACTTTTAGCATGGCTAAGAGAAAAAGTGCACCAACATGGCCGTTTGTACACCAGCGAGGAATTGTGTGAGCAAATAACTGGCGAAAGATTAAATAGCAAATATTTTATCCAATATTTAAAACAAAAACTAAACATCTACTAAAACAAACAACATGAAAAAACAGTACATAGCCATTGCACTTTTTGCAATCGTAGCCCTTACTTCTTGCAAAAAAGCAATAGAAGCTGCAGCTACCACAGCCATTACCAACCAAATAGTAAATGGCAAATGGCTAGTTACCTCGTATATGGAAGGTACAAATAATATTACATCAAGTTTTACAGGCTGGGAAGCTCGTTTTTTTGATGGAGGCACATTTACAAGCACTAAAGGGACAGAAATAGTAAATGGTACTTGGAGTGGAGATATTTTTGCCCAAACATTTACCAGTACCTACACCACTACCCCAGTACCCAGTCCATTGCAAAAAATTGCAGGTACTTGGAAAGTAGTAAGTGCCGATAGCTTAGTAGGCAAATACAAACGCTACGAACCGTCTATTAGTGATACAGCACGTATGACCATGACACGTTATTAAAATATCTACTACAATATTTCAATCCTCTACATTTTTTTGTGGAGGATTTTTTTGTAGCCAGCATTTATAGTGCTATTAAGCAGCGGTTGCGTCGCACATGTTTAGCTGTAGAATAGCTATTAAGCAAAACATAAGTACACAAAACATTATTCACCTAATTAAAATATTTTTTGTTCTTTTATTCTATAATCTTTTCAATGAAAAAATTACTACTCATGGTTTGTATAGCAAGTGTTTGCCTAGCACATGCACAAACTAAAACTCCTGGCAACGCTTACTTTAATACCAATGGCTATGTAGAATATATTTTTGGCAATATGCCAGTCATAATAAGTGCACCACATGGTGGCTGGCTAAAGCCAACTGATATACCCGATAGAACAGATGCCAATTGTGGCACTACTGTAACCACAGCAACAGATAGTTATACGCAAGAGATGGCAAGGGCTTTAGACACATCCCTACGTAATCTTTTGGGCTGCCGCCCACATACCATTATTTGTAAAATAAGTAGGGTAAAAGTAGATATGAATAGAGAGGTAAACGAAGCAGCTTGTAACAACCCTATAGCAGTAACCACTTGGTACAACTACCAAGGTTTTATAGATACGGCACGCCAATACATAAAAGCCAAATATGGCAGAGGTTTATTTATAGATATTCATGGGCATGGACATACTATACAGCGTAATGAGTTGGGCTATACTTTAACTGCCAATACGCTACGCCAAAGTGATGCAGTACTTAATCAAACCAGCACTATTAATAATAGTTCAATACGCTACCTTACCAATAACAATCTTACTACACAAACGCATGCACAACTAATACGTGGCACTAAAGCATTTGGTACTTTACTTACCAATGCAGGCTACCCAACAGTACCCAGCCAGCAAGATGCTTACCCACAAATAAGCGAAGCTTATTTTGATGGTGGTTACAATACCCAACGCTGGGGCAGCAGCGATAGCAGCACGTTTGATGCTATACAAATAGAAACCAACTACACTGGTGTGCGAAATAATACCAATAACATAAAAAAATTTGCAGATAGTTTGGCTGTGGTGATAAAACGCTACATAGAAACTAACTTTATGAACAGCTTACAACTTGCACAATGCAAAGCAATTGTTGCTGGTGGTGGACAAGCAGCTACAGGTATAAAGCATGATCTGTTCGATATTTTTCCTAACCCTGTAGTAAATGGTAATGCAATTATAAACTTAGCAAACACGCAGCCTTGGATAAACATAAAAATTTTGCAAACGGATGGAAGAATTTGTTTTCAACAAACCTATTATCAAACCTCACAAATAAATATGCAAATACCGCCGGTTTTACAAGGCTTATGTATCATGCAAGTAACTACACAAAACAAGAGTCAGTCTCAAAAAATTATGATGGATAAATGAAGTAGATGGGGAAATGAGTAGAGGCGAAAATATGCAGATGTTTGAAGGGTAGATTTTTTAGATAAAGATTTCCATGCTTGCCTTTGTTGGTATTCTTCTTTCTCTCGTTAAACTTAAATAATGAACGCTGCCCCTGCATGGTGTTTTCACCAGCAGATTTTATAAACTAAATTTAAGTTATAAACTACACCACAAAACATACTACATAAAAAATTAGGTTGGTGAAAACACCAACCGAGGCGTAAGTTTTTTTGTGCTTTTCGGTAGAAAGGGACACCAATAATTTTCAGCTGGCAATACAATGTTGGTGAAAACACACAACCTTTGGCGAAGAACGAAGCGATGAACACCAACGAACTACAGGAATACCAACAAAAACTGAGGAACTATTCCGAATCAATTTTTAAAAAATCTTCTAAAGTTTCAGCAACTTTCCTTTTTTCGTTGTCCGAATCTAAATACCAACAAAATATTTGTCCATATTCCTCTTTAATTGTTGAAATTGTAAACACGTTTCCATTCCAATCATCAGCAATAGGTAAATACTCTTTAGGAATTATTTGTTCAACGACTTGCAAAATGTTTCTTGTATACTCAACTGTAACTTGCCCATATTTTATACTATACAAGCAATGAAATTTTTTATTGTTTATTGGTATCCCTCCATTAAAATTTAATACCAATTTCTTATAATTATTCGGCAGGTCAATTTTATACTGCTTTTCAAAAGCAGCAATATCCTTATCTGTCAAGGATTGTTCAATTTCTTTAAATTTAATTTCTGACATTTTATTATCTTTTATAAATGATACTTAAAAAAACTTCTATTTGCTTCACCGCACCCAAATGTGGTCCTGTTGCTATATGAATATTCCTTTCAACAAGTTGCATTGTACATTCATTTGTTATTGGGTTATAATCATCTAAATGATGCCATGTATATTCTTTAGTTCTTGAAATTTTAGAGATTTCATAAGCTAAACTTTCATCCAATTTTCCATCACCTGTCAATTTAATTTTAATTACACTCTTCTCACTTCCACTTGCTTTATAAAGATAAGGTGTCTTAGCAAAGTCAGGAGCCAAACCATTTGCACTCTTAGGTATTTTTATTCCAAGTTTTTTTAAAGCAGCTTTACTAGGGTTAAAGGCGTTTATATTTTGCAACAAGGTTTTATTAATTTCCTTTATCTTAACTCGAGACTCTGTTTTACTTAGAGTGTTTTTTGGTAATAAACTTTCAATAGCCTCATCAGCTTTAACTCCTCCAAACAACTCCTCCACCCACTTCTTAATTGGTTCAAAAATCTTCTTAATAAAATTGGCTACTTCCTCCGTCCCTTTCTTCAATATTTCTAAAAAAGCTTCTAGCAAAACAAATAATTCTTCGGCAGTTTTTGCTA
>JAYVRD010000181.1:0-6295 GCA_043776595.1 Chitinophagaceae bacterium
GCCGAAAGAATGAGACCACAAACCTTAGATGATTTGGCTGGTCAGCAGCACCTCACAGGCAAAGGCAGCATTTTACGCACTGCTATTGAGGCTGGCAATATTCCATCTATGATTTTGTGGGGACCGCCAGGTGTGGGTAAAACCACTATTGCCAATATTATAGCCAATACTTTGTCTGTACCATTTTTTCAGTTGAGTGCTATAAGTAGTGGCGTAAAAGATATACGAGAAGTAATAGAGCAAGCCAAGCAAACTACCAAAGCCATTTTATTTATAGATGAAATTCATCGCTTTAATAAAGGGCAGCAAGATGCATTATTAGGTGCTGTAGAAAAAGGAATAATTACATTAATTGGTGCTACTACCGAAAACCCATCTTTTGAAGTAAATAGTGCATTGCTGAGCCGCTGCCAGGTATATGTTTTAAAAGGATTGGACGAAAAAGATTTGAAACAACTGCTACAACAAGCCATTGCTAAAGACGAAGTGCTACAGCAATATAAAATTAATTTAAAAGAAACTACGGCACTGATAAATATTAGTGGTGGTGATGCTAGAAAGTTACTGAATTTATTAGAGTTGGTGGTACAATCGAGTTTTAAAGCCCTCTCTTTTGGAGAGGGTTTGGGTGATGTTACAGACAACTTAGTGATGCAAGTAGCCCAACAAAAAATTGCCTTGTACGATAAGCAAGGTGAGCAGCATTACGATATTATTTCTGCATTTATAAAAAGCATGCGTGGCAGCGATCCCAATGCAGCAGTATATTATTTGGCACGTATGATAGAAGGTGGTGAAGATGTAAAATTTATAGCTCGTCGTATGCTTATTTTTGCAAGTGAAGATGTAGGCAATGCCAATGCAAATGCCCTATTGCTTGCCAATGCTACCTTTGATGCAGTAAGCAAAATTGGTTACCCCGAAAGCCGAATTATACTTAGCCAATGTGCTACTTATTTGGCATCATCTCCCAAAAGCAATGCTGCCTACATGGCTATTGGTAGTGCATTGCAGGCTGTACAGCAACATGGAGATTTGCCTGTGCCCTTGCACTTACGTAATGCCCCTAGTAAGTTGATGAAAGATTTAGACTATGGTAAAGAATATAAATATTCTCATGAAGGTGAAGGCAACTTTATAGATCAAGAGTTTTTGCCTGACAAAATAAGCAATACCAAATTTTACAACCCCGGCAATAATGCCAGAGAAAATGAACTACGAAAATTTTTGCGTGAACGTTGGAAAGAAAAGTATGGATATTAGTTTGCCGTCTTTGCGAAGGATAACGTAATCTCTTTTTAATTTCTACAATAGGAGAAACCTGTCAAATTTTAAGTTGTATTTTTTAGCCAACTTTTGTATTTTAATTTAGCTTCGGTTGCGTCGCACATGTTTAGCTGTGAGTGGAAATTGGGCTTTTATAGAATAGTAATATTAAAATTTTGATTTCGTTCTTTAACATCGAAGATTCCAAAATAGACTCCTCAAATACTAAAAAGGAAATATTCTACCACAAATTTTAAACTTAAAAGTGCTTTCCAAAAGCCACTTCACGTCATTTTTAAACTCTTCAAGAAGTTCATCATTTTCAATTAATGATTCCACATTTTCTATTTTATCAATAAAATCAATCTCAAGTTTTTTTTCACTTAACCCTAATTCAATAATAGAAATACCCTCTCTAATGCTTGGAGCTTTTATGATAACGTTTGCCCATGCTCCAACATAGGACTGTAAAGTTACTTCACCATTTGTTTCATCAATTACGTCATTAATATCAATTAATTGATAGAGTTTGTTTCCTTTTATAGGATGGATTTGAACTAAAGCAATCCAAATAAATATCTTATTGTCTGTGTTCATCTTATTCAGCGGTTATTTATTTTCATCAGAGTCTTACTAAGTTACTGCAACAACATTAATAAACTAAATTTTAATTTTATGCTTTTATCTCAGTGTGCCTACTTAGGTACTGTAAGGGATTAAACAATGCTAAATTCCTTGTGGGTTGCTGGTATTCTTCGCTACCATCTTCGCCAATGCAGTATATTATACAACTCCATTGCACTACTAGATAATAAAAGCTAAATAATAATACATAGCTAAACATGTGCGACGCCACCGCTGCTTAATAACACTACAAAAGCAGGCTATATAATATCCTCAACATTTTTTGTGGTAATGGGTGGGCAACAATATATTCGTGCCTCAAATAAAAATAATGAAGAAAAGTTTATTGCTGATTGCCTTTTTGCCCTTAGCTGTTATCGCTCAAAAAACGCCTATAAAACCTGCTACTAAAAAAGTAAAGCCTATGATAAAAGCAGGTGCGTTAAAAACCAAACTCGATACGTTGAGTTATGCTTTAGGTGCCAACTTTGCCCCCAACTTACAAAGCATAGGCATAGATACACTTAACTACACCGCCTTTTTGGATGCTGTAAAAGATGTGCTGAGAAAGAAAAACTTGCGTTTGCCAGAAACTGCCATTGCATCATCGTTAAATGCAAAATTAGCTGAGGTTACTGCTAAAGAAATTGAGACTCAAAAAATAGAAGGTGCAAAATTTTTAGGTGAAAATAAAAAACGTCCCAGTGTGGTAGAAACTGCTAGTGGCTTGCAATACGAAATAATGGTAACTGGCACTGGCGAAAAACCAAAGGCAATAGATACGGTAATATGCCACTATAAACTAACCTTACTGAATGGTAAAGAGATACAAAGTAGTTATGCTACCAACGAACCCTTACGTTATCCTCTAAACCAGTTAATAGCCGGTTGGATAGAAGCTTTGCAACTAATGCCCAAGGGTAGCAAGTGGAAATTGTTTGTACCCAGTAAATTGGCTTATCAAGACAGAGGCTCAAGAGATGAGCAAGGCAATATGATGATACCTGGTGGGGCTACATTAATTTTTGAAATGGAGTTGCTAGATTTTAAACCAACATTATAAGTTATTGTTTGTAGCCCTGTATAGTCGGGGCTTTTTTCTTTCGTACATTCACCCTTATATACACCCTACATGAAGAAAATAATTTTTGCTGCCATCATTTTCTTGGCAAGTTTTGATACAAAAGCTCAAATAGTTTTGCAAAGCCCTGCACAGTATTTAGGCTATACCATTGGCACTAAATACACCCCACACTACAAAATAGTAAACTATTGCAAAGCAATAGCACAAGCTAAACCCGATATGGTAAAATGGGAGAAGTATGGAGAAACCAATGAAGGCAGAGAATTGATGTTGCTATACATTGCCTCACCAGAAAATTTGAAGAAGTTAGATGATATTCGTAAAAACAATTTGCGACTTACAGGTTTGTTAGTAGATAAAGGAATACCACAAACCGATAACACGCCAGCCATTGTATGGCTAAGCTATAATGTACATGGCAATGAACCTAGTAGTAGTGAAGCAGCTATGCTCACTTTATTTTCGTTGGTAGATCCAACCAATACACAAACTAAAGAATGGCTTAAGAATACTGTAGTAATTATAGACCCTTGCCTAAACCCAGATGGTAGGGATAGATATGTAAACTGGTACAACCAAACGGTGGGTAAAAATTACAATGCCGATAACCAAAGCCGTGAACATAACGAACCTTGGCCAGGTGGTAGAAGCAATCATTACAATTTTGATTTGAATAGAGATTGGGCTTGGCAAACACAAATAGAAACCCAACAACGCATAAAAAAATACAACGAATGGATGCCCCAAATTCATGTAGACTTTCATGAACAAGGCATCAACAACCCTTACTATTTTGCACCTGCTGCCGAACCTTTTCATGAACTTATTACGCCATGGCAACGCAGCTTTCAAACAGAAATTGGAAAAAATAATGCTAAATATTTTGATGAAAAAGGCTGGCTATATTTTACCAAAGAGCGGTTCGATTTATTTTATCCATCGTATGGCGATACATACCCTATTTACAATGGTAGTATAGGTATGACGTATGAGCAAGCTGGACACAGTCGTGGTGGTTTAGCAGCAGTAAAAGAAGATGGTGATACTCTCACATTAGTTGATAGAGCAACCCACCACTATACTACAAGTTTAGCTACTATAGAAACTGCCTCTAAAAATGCCAAGCAATTGTTAGTAGAGTTTAAGCATTTTTTTGATGATGGACAAGCAGCTAAAGCTGGTGTGTACAAAACATATATTGTTACATCAAACGATGAAAACAAAATATTGGATGTACAAAAATTACTAGATGCCAACAATATTATTTATGGAAAACTAAGTGGCAGCTTTAAAGGGTTTTCTTACCAAACACAAAAAGATGAAGAAGTAAAAATGCAGCAGTTTACTATTGCTGTAAGTGCCTACCAACCCAAAAATGTGTTGGTGCAAGTATTGTTTGAGCCACAAACCAAGTTGATAGATAGTGCTACCTACGACATAACAGCTTGGAGTATTCCTTATGCTTACGGTGTGGATGCATACGCTTTAAAAGAAAAAAGAGACGTGCAAGTAGCAAAAGTCATCAACAACGCTTCGGTAGATGAGATAAAAGCTGCTTATGCTACTAGCTATGGCTTCATATTTCCATACACATCTTTTAATAGTAGCAAGTTGCTGGCACATTTATTAAAAAACAAAGTAAAAGTTCGTTTTGCCGAAAAGCCTTTTGTATACAAAAACAAAACCTACGAGAGAGGAACATTGATTGTACTTAAAAATGGCAACCCAACTAACATTGATGATATGGTTACCCGTGCAGCCTATACCTACAATGTACACCCCACTATTGTAGAAACAGGTTTTATGGATAAGGGTGCTGATTTTGGGAGTAGCGATGTAAAATATATGAGTGCACCTAAAGTAGCTATGCTTACAGGAGAAGGTGTTTCATCTACCGCAGCAGGCGAGTTATGGAACTTTTTTGAACAGCAACTAGAATACCCCGTTACTTTAATTAATGCAAATGATATTGGCAGAACCAATTTTAGAAACTACACCGTTCTCATAATGCCCGATGGTTATTATAAAACCTTAGGCGATAAATACACAGCTGACAAACTAAAAGATTTTGTAAAAACTGGTGGCAAAATAATAGCTTTAGAAGGTGCAGTATCTCAGTTGGCAAGTAATGAGTGGGGCTTAAAAATAAAAGAAGATAAAACAGAAGATAAAACAGATTATGCCAATTTAAAAAAATATGCTGATAGAGAAAAAGATGGTTTACCCAACAGCATACCTGGTGCTATTTACAAAGTAGAACTAGACAATACACACCCCTTAGCTTTTGGCTACCCTACCTATTACTACACCCTAAAACAAGATGCCAATATATATGAGTTTATGAAAGAAGGCTGGAATGTAGGTGTGTTTAAAAAAGAAAACTATATAGCAGGATTTAGTGGCAGCAAAGTAAAACCCAAACTAAAAGATGGGCTACTATTTGGTGTGCAAGAAATGGGTGGCGGTACAGTAGTTTATTTATCAGACAACCCATTGTTTAGGCTATTTTGGCAAAACGGAAAACTTTTGTTTTGTAATGCTGTGTTTATGGTGGGTCAGTAACCAAAGTATCTATTTATTTTGCCAGCTATAGTGGTGCTATTAAGCTGCGGTTGCGTCGCACATGTTTAGCAGAGAATATCTATTTGGCTTTTTTCAAAGCGAAGTTCAGGGATTGTGGAGGTAAAAATAAAAGTATATTTGTGTTATTATGCCCACTTTACTTTTATTAAATGGTTTCAGGTTCTTTTTTTATAGCAACGAGAGTAATGAACCCATTCATGTACATGTTACTAAGGGAAATGCAGATGGCAAGGTTTGGCTGACGCCCAATATTGAAATTGCCTATATGCACTACTTTACAAGCAACGAAATAAAAGAGCTGATGAAAATTATTACTGCCAATGCAACAACATTTAAAACAAAATGGAATGAATTCTTTACAAAATAAATACGATGCTATTGAACAATTGATATATACTGAGCAATTACGTATAGAAGCCATAGATATTCACCCAGAAATGGATTTAATGCTCATTGTATTAAATACAAAAGTAGTATTACAACAAAAAATTTCTACTTATCCGATCTTAAAAAATGCGACTAAAGATGACTTGTTACAATTTACGCTAAACCCCCAAGGCACTGGTGTTCATTGGATGCTATTAGATGAAGATTTAAGTTTAAAAGGATTTTTAAACGACGAACTAAAAAAACTTACTAAAAGTAACACAGCAGTTGCGGCATAAACACTTTTAGATTAATTGTGTTTGCAGGGCACATGTTTAGCAGAGAATATCTATTTGGCTTTTTTCAAAGCGA
>JAYVRD010000182.1:0-23766 GCA_043776595.1 Chitinophagaceae bacterium
TTTCTTTGGTTTCACTTTTAAAAATGCCAATAGCTTCTACACTTTCATTGTTAAACAATACATCGTTAAATTGTACTACGTACAACTCTCCATCTTTTACTTTGGCATGTGTACTTTTGCTGTATAAAAAATGAGCAAGCAATGCAGATTGGCTTACAAAACTTTTGGGATTGCTAAATATTTCTTGCACATAAGTGTACACTTCGTTTAAAGCAAGGTTGCTAATATGGGTAAAATGGTAATGCTCATTCTCATTAAAAGGCGATAAAAAATATTGGGTAAGTAACTGCCTCACAATATCATCGTTTAAGCTTAGTGCATTGGCAGATAATTTTAATTCTTCTCCACGTATGGGGTTGCCTACTTTGTGTACAATAGCTTGTGCAATGGTTGCGTGATTAATTCCTGTCATAATGTGGTGAAGATAAAGTTTGATTTAATTGTGTAAAACCAGAATTGTAATTGGCGTACCATCTACATCAATTGTTTCTTGCCTTTGCGTATAAGGCTCTAATTTTTCAACAAATAATTTTGCCATTAATCGTTGTGGTGTAGCAATGAGAATAGTTTTTTGTTTTTGTAAGAAAAAATCTATCATATTATGTAATGCATCAAAAGCAACGGGCTCATAATTAATATCGCTTAGTAACACTACATCGGTATCTATTTTCTGGGGTAAATGATTCCAATTAAAAATACTACATGAAATATTTTGCAAGGCATTGGCTTCAATTGATTGTTGTACCATATCTAATGGCTCTTGTACGTAATCAGTACAAATAACATTTGTAGCATATTTAGCAGCTAATAACGAAGGCAAGCCTAGTCCTGCGGCTACTTCTAATACATTTTTTTGCTCTATAAACTGAGGACGCTGTACCAAAAAAGTACATAATGCTATGGCAGATGGCCAAACCTTTGCCCAATAAGGAAATGGCGTTGACACTTCATTTATTTTTTGTAGGTGATACCATTGCTTTATTGCAGGAATATTTGGAACATACAATTGTACGGTTCTATCTGCAAAAACAAACGTTTGTAATTCTATGTCCATTTCTTATGATGAAACTTTATTACAATATTGGGTTACTTTTTTATCATTTAAGTATAAACAGCGAGAAAATAATATTTATCAACACCAACACATAAAAATAATGGCAACCAAAGTAACTTTTGAATTAGCAGCGAATATTGTAGCCGACGCTACTGAAGGTATATTAGTAGGAGAATTTAATAACTGGGATTTTACTAATGGTATTACCCTAAAAAAACAAAAAGACGGATCATTAAAAACCAGCATTGCTTTGGAAGCTGGTAAAACTTATCAGTATCGTTATTTTTTAAACGATGGTAGATGGGTAAATGATGACAGAGCCGATAATTATAATTTTATAGCCGACTACCAAGTTGAAAACTGTGTAGTTACTGTGCCTGTTGCAGAAGAAAAAGAAAAAGCTCCTACAAAAACTAAAGCACCTAAAGCAGAAGATGTAGTAGTAGAAAAATCTAAAGCAACCTCTAAAGCCAAAGTTGCAAAAACTGCTAAGGTAGAAGAAGTAGTACCTGCAGAAAAATCTAAAGTAACTAAAACTAAAAACGCTGCTAAGAAAGCATCTTAATTTAATACCATTTTTTATTAAAATGAAATCTACAAATGCTGTGAGGTATTTGTAGATTTTGTTATGGTGTAGAATGAGCAGATGAATGTAGTTGGGTTAGATTGCTACATAGTTATTCTATAGCTAAACATGTGCGACGCAACCGCAGCCAAATACTTATTCTACAGCTCGTTCCAAAAAATACTACTGCACGTTACCTTTCATAAATTTATTAGTGGTTAACCACGCAAAAACATTGTCAAGCCAATTAATAGGCTCTGCTTTATTGTTTAGCGCAAAACCATGGCCACCAGCTTGCAAAATGTGCAATTCTGCAGGCACTTTATTTTTTAGTAAGGCTTGATAAAACAATAAGCTATTTTCTACTTTAACTGTTTTATCATCGGCTGCATGAATGAGAAAAGTAGGTGGTATTTGTGTGGTAACCTGAAGTTCGTTGCTGTATAAATTTACCTTTTCTTTTGTAGCTTTTTTGCCCAGCATATTTTCTTTAGAGCCTTTGTGGGCAAGGCTATCTTGAAAACTGATAACAGGATAACCGAGAATAATAAAATTGGGGCATAAGTTTACGTTGTTGATATTTTCTATAGTTGTTGTATTAAAATGTGTGGCTACTGTTGATGTTAAATGTCCACCTGCTGAGAAACCCATCATACCAAGTCTGTTAGCATTAATACCAAATTCTATTGCTCGTTCTCTCACTATTTTGATGGCTTGTTGTGCATCTTGTAAAGCCACTATTTCTTTGTTTATAACACATTCAGAATCGATGGGGTTTCTATATTTTAGTACAAAAGCAGTGATGCCTTTTTTGATAAACTCCTCTGCTACTTTAAACCCTTCATGATCTATTGACAACCGCGTATAACCACCACCTGGACAAATAATAACTGCAGTTTTTAAGGAATCTTGTACAAGAGGTTTATACACAAAAAGTTTAGGTATGGTTATACCAGCTACTCTGCCTTCAAGTGGAATATTTTCTTTTTTGTTGCAAGGTTGGCTATTGGGTATTGCACCCTTGTACAATAATATTTCGGTTTGGGCTTTTGTATTCATGGCATAAATAAGTGAAAGACATAAAATTATCTTTTTGTGCATGGCTTGCTCTTGAAATGCAAAGATGACATTCTTAGCATTACTTGTATTTTTGTAACAAACTATTTTCTTTTGTCTTCTACAGTTTACTTGATTACTCCACCTTTTACACAGTTAAATACGCCTTACCCTGCAACGGCTTATTTAAAAGGCTTTCTTAATACCAAAGGTATTAGCTCGTTTCAAAGTGATTTAGGCATTGAAGTAATGCTGAAAATATTTTGTAAGGAAGGATTGGAGCGTTTGTTTGCTACAATAGAAGCATCAACAACAAAAATTTACAAAGGAAATGGACAACAAGAAAATTTTCAACGCATCATTGCTTTAAAAGATTATTACATCAACACTATAGATGCTGTTATTAATTTTTTACAGGGCAATAATGATACATTGGCTCACATTGTTAGCAGTAGAACTTTTTTGCCAGAAGCCTCTCGTTTTAAGCAACTAGACGATTTAGTATGGGCATTTGGTAGTATGGGTACACAAGATAAAGCAAAGCATTTAGCTACTTTGTATTTAGAAGATTTGAGTGATTTAATTAAAGAAACCATTGACCCACATTTTGGTTTTAGTAGGTATGCAGAACGATTAGGTAGAAGTGCTAATAGTTTTGATGAATTATATGATGCACTCCATCAACCCTACACCTATATTGACGATGTATTGATTACTATTTTGCATCAACGGTTAGAAGAAGTGCAACCAAAGCTGGTTTGTATAAGCGTTCCCTTTCCTGGTAATTTATATGCAGCTTTTAGGTGTGCACAATTTATAAAGCAACACTATCCTTTATTAAAAATTTGTATGGGGGGTGGTTTTCCTAATACCGAATTACGTAGTTTAAAAGATGAAAGAGTTTTTGAATTTTTTGATTTTATAACATTAGATGATGGTGAAGCACCCATAGAAAATTTGATTGCTTTTATAGAAGGAAAGAAAACTGTGGACGAATTAAAACGAACTTTTTTAATAGCCAATGGCAGCCTAGCTTACATAAATAATAAAGCCTGTACCGATTACAAACAAGGTGAAGTAGGCACACCAGATTACAGTGATTTCTTTTTAGATAAATACATTCAAGCCATTGAAATTATCAATCCCATGCACAGTTTGTGGAGCAATGGACGCTGGAACAAGCTCACTATGGCTCATGGTTGCTACTGGGGTAAATGTACTTTTTGTGATATTAGTTTAGACTACATTAAATTGTATGAGCCAGTTGCAGCAAGCCTTTTGTGTGATAGAATGGAAACGATGATTGCACAAACTGGTGAAAATGGTTTTCATTTTGTAGATGAAGCTGCACCACCCGCATTGATGAGAGCTTTGGCTATAGAAATATTGAAACGAAAATTGGTAGTAAGTTGGTGGACGAATGTGCGTTTTGAAAAAAGCTTCACCAAAGATTTGTGTTTGCTTTTAAAAGCAAGTGGTTGCATTGGTGTAAGTGGTGGGTTAGAAGTAGCAAGCGATAGGCTGCTACAACTTATTCAAAAGGGAATCACCGTAAGTCAAGTAGCCAAGGTAAATAGAAATTTTACCGAAGCTAGCATTATGGTACATGCTTACCTCATGTATGGCTTTCCTACACAAACGGCACAAGAAACCATTGATAGTTTAGAAATGGTTCGTCAGTTGTTTAAAGCAGGTATTTTGCAAAGTGCATTTTGGCATCAGTTTGCCATGACTGCACACAGCCCTGTTGGATTAAACCCAGAAAAATTTGGTGTACACAAAGCCAAAGAAGTAACCATAACTTTTGCCGATAATGATATAGATCATATAGACCCAATAGGTACAGACCATGATGCATTTATCTATGGGCTAAAAAAATCGTTACTCAATTATATGCACAATGTTGGTTTAGATGAACCCTTGCATAAATGGTTTGAACACAAGACACCAAAGCCATCTGTAGCCTCAGATTTTATAACCCGAGCTTTGTTAGAAGATGAATTGCTAACTCACAAGCCTGCGGCTAAAATTATTTTTATAGGTAATTTACCTTCAGTAGAAATAATTAGTAAAAGTAAAAAAGGCAACACTTGGGAGGAAGCCTCACTAACCTTTCAAACGGCACAAGAAACCATAAATATTAAGGTAGATAAAGCAAAAGGCGAATGGTTATGTACGCTCCTGCCTTTACTATCTATCAATAATAACAAACTATTTTCTCTACAAGAAGTACAAGCCAATTACGAAGCTGCTGGCTTAGAAAATTTTGAATTGTTTTGGGATAATAAACCAGTGAATGGATTGAGTAAGGTTGGGTTGTTGAGGTTGTAGCTAATGTTACCAATTCAAAAAAAATTACAAACTCTGTATTGCTACCCTACGAATACTCTTTAATTTTTTAAAATGAGAAGCTGGCAAACCAGTAACTCTTTTAAACTGATTAGATAAATGACTTACGCTACTATAGTTCATTTTGTAGGCAATTTCGGTGAGCGATAGCCCATCTATCACCAACATCTCCTTTACTTTTTCTATTTTTAGGGCGATGCTATATTGCTCTATTGTAATGGCTTCCATAGTAGAAAAATAGCCGGAGAGGTAAGGATAATCATAATTGAGTTTTTCACTCAAATAATCAGACAAGTTAATCTTTATGCTATCTACTTTAATTATATATTCAAGGATAGTAGCCTTTATATTATCCACCAGAATACCCTCTTTATTTTTAACCAATTCCAACCCTACTTTCTTAATGGCAGCCCCAAATTCGTTTTGTTGCTTTGTAGATAATGTGCCTTTAACATCAGCCACACCAAGTTCTACTTTTTGGGCTTCTACACCCATTTCTTCGAGTGTTTCTTTGACCACTACTTTACAACTTTCGCAGGCCATATTCTTTATATATAGTTTCATGCAGGCAACTATTTTAATTTATTGCTCTGCTAAAATACCTATTTAACAGCTAAGTTGTAGGTAAAAAGATAAAATTGGTTTTACTACTGTGGTATTATAGTTACCTTAAGTTCTGAGCCATTATTTATTTCAAGTCCAACTTCTTTATGGTATTTAAAAGTAAAAGTACTTTCTGTATTAAATATATCTGGTAAGTCCAATTCCTGCATCAGTGGTGTTATTATATACATTACCATCATTTGGCGTATGGAGATAATATGTATTTCTGAATTAATTTGTTGGAGTTGACCATTTATCGAAACACGGATTGCTGAATCAAAAATGATAACACCATTAGGTTTTCTTAATTGGTAATCATTAATAAATATTTGTAACTGATCAATGGCCCCTGTTTTCATGTATATCAATTGGTGCTTAACAATTCTGGTTTCTCCAACATGCAAAGTAGCTCTGTATTTGTTGTTTTATTGTTATACAATTTTTAGTTTTTGTTATATCTTTTTAGTCCTTCTATCACAAGCACATGAGCTTAATATTCATTTTACATTATAAGATTGAAATGCATTTCGAAAGAAAATTTTCATTTCTGGGTAACGTTTGTATATGAAATGTTTTAAAAAAGATTAGCCAGCTATGATAAAATAACTGGCTAATTTTTGCTAACGTATATTTTTCTTAATTCACTATCACACCAAATGTTTGCATAAAATCTTCACTTTTTACTACAAGGTATAAATACCCCTTGGGTAATGCTTGGTTTGGCTTTACTATAATTAAGTTTTTACCTTTTTCAATACTGCCTGTGGTAGTAGAAATTATTTGCCCAACAGTATTAATAAACTGAATACTAAAACGCTGTTGCTTATTACTTGTTATGACTACACTAAATGCTTGAGATGGTGTAACCACTGTTGGGTACACTTTTACTGTACCTGTATTTAAATCTCCTTTGTTTTTAATAGATACGATTGGAGAGTAGGCAAACTTGCCATCTTTATCTATCATTTTTAAACGATAGTAAATAGTGGCTTCATTTTGCAACGCATTAAAATCAGTATAACGATAAATAGATGCTATTCCATTAGCATTTGTATAACCAATAGCAACAAAGATTTGCCCATTGTTACTTTTTTCTATGATAAAAAAACTGCTGTTTTCTTCAGTGGCTGTTTGCCATGTAAGTAATGCATTGTTTTTATCTGCCACCAAAACAAATTGCTTAATACCCACAGGCAAGGCAGTTATAAAAGGTGTGTAAGTAACCAAACCTAGTGCACTATTATCTGGCTGATGAAATATTTTGTTTTCTATAGTAGCTGCACTAGCACTGCCCCAATAGTTATTTTGTGCCATAATGGGGTCGGGAGAGTTATTGTATAAATCTATACCTGGTGTGGTAGCATTGGTGTTATTGATAAATTGGTTTTTGCCATCATCGGTAGTATCTGTATTACTTAAATCTCCAAGGTTAGGTTTTGCAAAATTTTGTATGGTTATTCCCCAAAGGTTGGCTCTAAAAATATTACCAGTAACTATAGTGTTTTGATGGCTTGTCGCACTGCCGCCAGTAAAGCTAATGCCACTACCACCAAGGTTGGGATCATTTTGTGTATTGTTACTATCTACCACATTATAACTTACCACAGCATTTATAGATGAGCCACCATTAAACGTTAAACCATACCTATTATTTCTAATGATATTGCCATTGATTAAAGCATATACATTGCCAATAGGCAAAAAACCAATGCCACCCGAGTTAGTAGAAGCTCTTAATATTTGGTTGTTGATAATTTTTACCGTATCACTGCCAGTAGCACTTGTAGCACCAAGGTTTATTTGTGGTACATTCTGGTTGAGGGTATTATTGCCTTGAAACAAACAGTTGATAATTTTGGGTGCATTATTTATGTTAGAACCTCCTTGTATAGCAGCACGTTGATTATCTAAAAAACTAGTGTTGGTAATATTGGGGTTAGACCTAAACAGCGAAATGGCGGCATTGCCAAAAGTAGTAACTGGAGAATTGTATCTAAACATACAACTATCAATAACAATTGTACAATCAAATAAACGTAAAGAATTGGCGTATTCAAAAGTTAACTTACGTAAAACGGTGGTGTTGCTACTGTCTATCCTCATACCTAAAAAACCAGTACTGGCGTTTTGTGCAGTAAACTTTACGCTAGTTGGCGGGTTTATAATCAAGGTTCCATTCACATCTAAAAAACTACCAACAATAAATTTTACTACTACATTATTAGTAATGGTAAGTGTATCGTTTAGTACAATAAAAATGGTATCGTTTACAAAATATTCTCCTCCCACAAAAGTTACATCTCCACCAGCGTTAGCTACAAGGTCGGTCAATGTCCATTTTACACCAGTGCCAGGCGTGGCATAATTATTAGCCCAAGCGGTAGAAGTAATACTTAAAAAACAAAAAGCAAGTACGTAAATTTTTTTCATGTAACAGTCAATTTATTTGGTTAGCTAAATGCAGATATTGTTTGTATAAACAAGTTGGCAATGTTACAAAACTTACGAAAAGTAGATTCGTATTTTATTCTTATGGCAGGCAAGATTGCATTTAAGCTTCATTGAAAAAAATGGATAACCTACCTTCACGCCATGAACCCATTTATTGAGCAATCTGCCATCATTATTACTTGCCACAAACGCATTGCACCCTACTTAGCCAAAGAAGTAGAAGCATTGGGCTTTACTATAGAAGATACATTTGTTACAGGTGTGCGTTTAAATGGAACGATTAACGATTGCATCAAACTAAACCTAAACTTACGCTGTGCCAGCCAAGTGCTATATAGTTTACAAAGTTTTATAGCCAAAGATGCAGATGTTATTCATCAACACTTAATTTCTTACCCTTGGGAAAATATTATTAGCAATCCAGGTTACTTTTCTATAACAAGCAATGTACAAAACGATACCATTAACAATAGCATGTTTGCAAACCTGCGTGTAAAAGATGCTATTGTAGATAGAATGAGAACTGTAAGAGGCAATCGCCCCAACACTGGTGCAGAATTATTGGGTGTAGTCGTACATTTATTTTGGAAAAATGATGAAGCAGAAATTTTTATAGATACGTCTGGAGAATCGCTAGCAAGGCATGGTTATAGAAAAATTCCTGGGCTTGCACCCATGCTAGAAGGCTTGGCAGCCGCTACTATTTATGCCACCAATTGGGACAGGGTTTCTCCCTTCATCAACCCTATGTGTGGTAGTGGTACTTTGGCTATTGAAGCTGCATTAATTGCTACTAATAGAGCCCCAGGATTATTTAGAACCAACTACGCATTTATGCATATTGAAGGCTATAATAAAGCTGTGTACGAAAAAGAAAGAGCCTTGTTGAATACTCAAATTAAAGAACTACCACATTTAAAAATTATAGCTACCGACCTTAGTGCCAAAGCCATAGAAAATGCCAAGTTGAATGCAGCAGCAGCTGGCGTAGAAAATTTAGTGCACTTTGCTGTATGCGATTTTGCTGCAACACAAGTACCACAAAATAAAGCTGGTATAATGATGGTAAACCCAGAATATGGAGAACGTTTGGGCGATGAACAAGAACTAGAAGAAACCTATAGCCGTATTGGCGATTTTATGAAAAAGCAATGTGGTGGTTATTTGGGCTATGTGTTTACAGGCAATTTAGACCTTGCAAAAAAAATAGGACTAAAAGCAAAACGCCGTATAGAGTTTTACAATAGCACCATTGACTGCCGATTGTTAGAATATGAATTGTATAGTGGTACACGCAGGATAGATAAAGAAGAAAAGGCAATATTGTAGCCAGCTTTCTAGTGCTATTAAGCAGCGGTTGCGTCGCACATGTTTGGCTGATGAATTACTATTGGGCTTTGTCCACATTTTACTCAAGACCTTTTTATTTTAAATTTGTGAGGAAAAAAAATTATGTGTTGCCCATGTTTGTGGACACACAAACATTAATACTATTGGTAAGAATAGCCTAATAGATATTCATAGTTTAAAATGTGCGACGCAACCGCAGCTAAATATTTATTCTATGGCTTGTCCCTAAAAAATTTCTTCTATCATTCTCATATTATCAAATCAGCACGTTGGCTAATTAGTTAATTTGCACACATGGCTTTTCAATTAAATTCTCATTATCAACCGGCAGGCGATCAACCCAATGCTATTAAGCAATTGGTAGAAAACATAGAGGCTGGAGAACAATATCAAACCTTATTAGGTGTTACCGGTAGTGGTAAAACGTTTACCATGGCTAATGTAATAACGCAACTGCAACGCCCAACTTTGGTGCTTACACATAACAAAACTTTGGTGGCACAATTGTATGGTGAGTTTAAACAGTTTTTCCCAGATAATGCCGTTGGCTATTTTGTAAGCTACTACGATTATTACCAGCCAGAAGCCTACATGCCAAGTAGCGATGTGTACATAGAAAAAGATTTAAGCATCAACGAAGAGTTAGATAAACTTCGCCTACAAGCCACCAGTGAATTATTGAGTGGACGAAGAGACATTGTAATAGTGGCCAGTGTAAGTTGCATTTATGGTATGGGCAACCCCACAGAGTTTGAAAATGGTATTATTCGTATTCATAAAGGGCAAGTTATTTCTCGTCAGGCGTTTTTGCATTCATTGGTTAATAGTTTGTACAATCGTAGTCAAGGAGATTTTGGTAGAGGCACATTTAGGGTAAAGGGAGATACGGTAGACATCAACTTGCCTTATGTAGATTTTGGTTATCGCATCACTTTTTTTGGCGATGAAATAGAAGAAATTGAAAGCTTAGAAAAGGCAACAGCAAAGCGAATTTCTACTTTAGAAAATGCAGCCATTTTTCCGGCTAACTTATACTTAGCACCAAAAGATATGATGCAGCAAGTAATGAGTGATATACAAGATGAAATGATGGCACAGGTAGAATATTTTAAAGGTGGTGGAAAATTTATAGAAGCCCAACGCCTTAAAGAACGTGTGGAATATGATTTGGAAATGATACGAGAACTTGGCTATTGTAATGGTATAGAAAACTATTCTCGTTTTTTTGATAGACGTACGCCTGGCACAAGACCCTTTTGCTTATTAGATTATTTTCCTAAAGACTTTTTGGTAGTAATAGATGAAAGCCACCAAACCATACCCCAAGTAGCTGGCATGTATGGTGGCGATAGAAGTAGAAAACTGGTGTTGGTAGATTATGGCTTTAGGCTACCAAGTGCATTAGATAATCGCCCATTAAATTTTCATGAGTTTGAAAATATGCTGGGGCAAACCGTTTTTGTAAGTGCCACACCCGGCGACTATGAGTTAGAAAAAACTGGAGGTGTAGTGGTAGAGCAAGTTGTAAGACCAACTGGTTTATTAGAGCCACCAATAGAAGTGAGACCAAGTGTAAACCAAATAGATGATTTGCTAGACGAAATAGACAAAACGGTAAAAAAAGGAGATAGGGTTTTAGTAACCACACTTACCAAACGTATGGCTGAGGAAATGGATAAATATTTGGGTAGAATAAACATTAAAAGTCGCTATGTACATAGCGATGTAGACACGTTGGAACGAATAGAAATTTTGAGAATGTTACGCCTAGGCGATATTGATGTATTGGTAGGTGTAAATTTATTAAGAGAAGGTTTAGACCTGCCCGAAGTGAGTTTGGTAGCCATTTTAGATGCAGACAAAGAAGGTTTTTTGCGTAACGAAAGAAGCCTTACACAAACTGCTGGGCGTGCAGCACGTAATGTAGATGGCAAAGTAATTTTTTATGCTGATAGGATGACAGAAAGCATGCAACGTACCATTGATGAAACTGATAGACGACGTGAAAAACAAGTGGCTTATAACATTTTGCATGGCATTACCCCAACAACTGTTACTAAAAGTATAGAACAAATAATGAAGCAGGGTAGTGTGCTAGACATTAAAGGCTTTGATGATAAAAAGCCTTACGCCATACAAAACGAGGAAGGGTTGGTAAACGTAGCTGCCGAAGAACAAGTAGAATATAAAACCATACCCAAAATGGAAAAGGCTATTAGCCAAATAAAAAAGCAAATGGAAAAAGCAGCAAGAGATTTAGATTTTATACAGGCTGCAAGTTTAAGAGATGAAATGTTTAGGTTACAAAAGGAATTGGAGGAGATGAAGTAGAATGATTTTAGAAGTTGCATCTAAGTTTATAGCAATGTTACAAGCGGCTTTAAGCCAACATGAGTACAAAGTAATTAAGTTTGCTAACAGAAAATGAATAGACCCGATTACTATAATGTTATTGAAGAAAGGCTAAGTATTCTTGCTTACCGCATTTCTTTGCGTGGAAAATTAAATATTTTGGACTTTCATGGTCATTCTGAAAATTTTTACCAACATTTTTTGAACGAGGTTTACGGTTGGAGGGTTATCAATGAAAATGAAAACAAACCAAATGTTGAGGCGATTGACTTAATTGACCACACCAACAAATTTGTGATTCAAGTTTCAGCTACAGCTACAAAGCAGAAGATTGAAAATTCACTTTCAAAAGATTCAGTTAAAAACTTTAATGGTTACACTTTTAAATTTGTTTTCATTGGAAAAGAGGCTGATGTGTTAAGAAAGGGTACATTTAGGAATCCACATAACATCAATTTTATACCATCAGCTGACATAATTGATGTTGTATCAATTATGAAAAAAATCAAGGGATTAAACTCTGACGACCAGAAAAAGGTTTACAATTTTGTCAAAAAGGAGTTGATTCCTGAAATTGACACAATGAAATTGGAGTTAAACTTAACTACTATAATAAACATACTTGCAAAAGAAGATTGGGACAAGTCAGAACCAGTTGCAGAAATCAGCAGCTTTGAGATTGACAGAAAAATATCTCACAACAATTTAAACGCAACAAAAACAATTATTGAAGATTACATTGTTCATTATGGCAGGGTAGATAAAATTTACACAACATTTGATTCAGAGGGTAGCAATAAAAGTAGTTCTGTGCTTTCAACTATTAGACTTGAGTATGCAAAAGCAAAAATTAATCTTTCAGATGATGGACTCTTCTTTGAAGTAATTTCAAAAGTTCAATCTAAGGTTATAAATAGCTCTAACTATCAGTCTATGCCATTTGACGAACTTGAATTATGTGTGAACATACTTGTTGTAGATGCTTTTATTAGGTGTAAAATTTTTGAAAACCCCAACAATTATAATTATGCTTCTGCCTGATAATATTCACCCAGATAATAGCATCTACTTTAATGGGGCATTTGTAATTGATGCAATGAAAAAAAACAGGAGCTACCAATTACTTGATCTTTATCAAGCAGTAAAGGTTAAAAAGCAAATGTCGTTTTCTGTATTCATTCTTTGTTTAGATTGGCTGTATTTACTGGGAGTGGCAGCACTTAATTCAAAAGGAGAAATAAAATTATGTTCATAAAATCATTAACAATAACAAACGGTGCAAAAGTCATTCGTGAAATTACATTTCACAAAGGACTTAACTTGATTGTTGACGAGAGTGAACATCAAATTACAGGTAATAGCGTTGGAAAAACTACCGTTTTAAAATTAATTGATTTTTGTTTGGGGGCAGATAAAAAGAACATTTATGTTGACCCTGAAACAAAGAAAAGTGAGTATAAGCTCGTGAAAGATTTCCTTATTGAAAATAAGGTTTTAATCATACTTACTTTAACATCCGATTTAGACAATGAAAATGCAACAGAGGTTGTAATTGAAAGAAATTTCCTATCTTCTAAAAAAGATGCTATACGAAGAATAAACGGGCAACAAGTTCTTGCAGAAAATTTTGAAATGGAGCTTGGAAAAACTTTGTTTGCTGAGCATCATGAAGACAAACCTACTTTTCGGCAGATTATTTCTCATAATATCCGCTATAAAGACGAAAGCATAAACAATACACTTAAAACGCTTGACAAGTTTACCTCTGATGTCGAATACGAAACCTTGTATCTTTTTCTGTTTGGTTGTGAATTTACAAAAGGAGACAGCAAGCAAGAAATTCTAATCAAGCTCCAGCAAGAAGACATATATAGAAGACGGCTTGAAAAAAAACAGACAAAAGCAGCTTATGAAACAGCATTGGCATTAATTATTAATGACATTGACCAACTTGATAAAAGAAAAAGCAGCTTTAACTTAAATGAGAATTTTGAAAACGACCTAGATAAGCTGAATCAAGTAAAATATCAGGTGAATAAGGTGAGTTCGGATATTGGAAAGTTGAACATTCGAAGAGATTTGATTAAAGAAACAGAAACTGAACTTAAATCAAGCAAGTCCAACATTGATTTAAGGCAGTTGGAAATTATTTATGAACAGGCTACCAGTAAAGTTGCAACAATTCAAAAATCCTTTGAAGACCTAGTTATTTTTCATAACACGATGATTGAAGAGAAGGTAAAATTTATTACCAAAGAACTTCCGACTCTTGAAAAAACAATTTCTGAAAGCAATAACTTATTAAAAAGATTGCTTGCTGATGAAAAAGCAATAGCGATAAAAATTGCAAAAAGCGACTCCTTTGAGGAACTTGAAAAAGTAATAGGTGAGTTGACGGATAAATACAGAAAAAAAGGAGAGATTGAAAGTATTATACAACAGTTAAATGAGGTTGAGGCTAATATAAAAGATTATAACAGCCAATTAGGTGAAATTGACGATGAACTTTTTAGTGACAGTTTTGAACAAATTGTGAAAGCACAATTAAACAAATTCAATAAATACTTTGCTGCGATTTCAAGTGAACTATATGGAGAGCAATATGCAATCAAGCCAGATATTGTTAAAAACCAAAAAGGACAACGACTATATAAATTCAGTTCATTTAATGCCAATATGAGTTCAGGAAAAAAGCAAGGTGAGATTTCTTGTTTTGATATGGCTTATACATTATTTGCTGATGAAGAAAACATACCGTGTTTGCATTTCTTGCTGAATGACAAAAAGGAATTAATGGACGATAAGCAGTTAGTTAAAATTTCCGAATTTGTAAGCAGGAACAATATACAGTTTGTGATTTCAATTTTAAAAGATAAGCTTCCTACTGAACTTAATAAAGAAGAATATATTGTTGTTAAGTTATCACAAAATTCTAAACTATTTAGAATAGAAGAATAAGTTGAATACAAAACCATCCCTAAAATGGAGAAAGCCATTGCCCAAACTAAAAAACCATTGAAAAAGCTGCGAGGGATTTAGATTTTATACAGGCTGCAAGTTTAAGAGATGAAATGTTTAGGTTACAAAAGGAATTGGAGGAGATGCGATAGGGTAAAAAAATCATAGGCATTGCCGTTGTAGTCAGCTTTAAAGGGTTTGATGTTATTACGGATGTAGTAAGACATTCTATATAGTTTTTCCTTAAAAACTTTGCATAGCCACAACATTTCCCTATTTTTCGTATTCTAAAACAATTGCTATGACTACATTGGCTTTGTACAACTTAAAAGGTGGCGTAGGTAAAACAGCTGCTGCTGTAAATTTAGCTTATTTGGCTGCCGCAGATGGGTTAAAAACGTTGGTTTGGGATTTAGATCCTCAAGGCTCATCCTCTTTTTACTTTCATGTAAAAAATGATAAGCAAGAAAGCAGAAAAATTTTTAGTGATGAAATGGATATTAAAGATGCTATAAAAGATTCTCAGTTTGAAAATTTATGGGTAATACCTGCCGATATTAGTGCCAGAAATGTAGATGTAGTATTAGATGGTATAAAGCAAAGCAAGAAAAAATTAAAAAGCTTAATAAATAGTTTAAAAGAGTTTGACATCATTATTCTCGATTGTCCCCCAGGTATTTCTTTACTACACGACAATGTTTTTAATGCTGCCGATTGGGTGTTGATGCCCAATATTCCAACCACACTATCTATTAGAAGTTACGATACAGTAAAAAATTACTTTAAAGAAAACGACTTAGATACAAGTAAAATAAAATGCTTCTTTAGCATGGTAGATCATCGTAAAAGTTTGCACCACGAAACTTTGCAATCATTTTACAACAACAAACTGTTTCTTAAAAACTATATTCCTTATTTGAGCGACGTAGAAAAAATGGGGGTAAACGAGCAACCTTTGTTTGAGTTTGCCAATAGCAGCTATGCAGCAGGGTGCTTTAGAGATTTATGGAAAGAAATTAGAAAAAATTGTATTGATTAAAACAAATAAAACAAACGCATGGAAAAAAATGTTGACTCTTGGTATAGCCCATCCTTACAAAAAGAAATGCCCATAGTTTCTTATGGTCATTTTGGTTTTGCCCTATTATTAGTACCCACAGCAGCAGCAGATTATTTGGAGTACGAACGTTTTCAAATGATAGATGCTTTAACTCCTTTAATTAATGCAGGTAAGCTAAGGGTGTTTAGCATTAATAGTATCAACAACGAAAGTTGGCTCAATAACCAAATGGAACCATCGCACAAAGCGATACGCCATAACCAATTTAATAACTATGTTTTTGATGAAGTAATTCCTTATATCCGCAATGCAACCAGTGCCGATACGTTTATTTACACCAGTGGTGCAAGCTTTGGTGCATTGCACAGTATGAACTTGTTTTTAAAACGCCCCGATATCATCAATGGCTGCATTAGCATGAGTGGCGTGTACGATTTGAGTGAATACACCAAAGGTTTTTGGGATGAACAAGTGTATCTCAACTCGCCTTACCACTACATTCCCAATCTTAACGACCAATGGTATCTCGATAAAATAAAAGCTAGTCACCACATACATATATACACAGGTGCTGGCGATCATGAAGATCCAGAAGCCAACAAACGTTTCTCTCAAATATTATGGAATAAAGATATTTGGCACGACCTTGATGTTTGGGGACCAGATATTAACCACGATTGGCCAACTTGGAGGGCAATGCTACCTTATATTTTAGAAACTAAATTTTAAACACTTAGCCTCTACTATGTCGAGGCTTTTTAATAAAAATTACATGAAATATCTTTTTATTTTTCTTATTGTTATTGTTTGTTATAGCTGTAATCAATCAGCCAATAAAAACCCTACTTCTGCATATTTTACCAATACAGATACTGGGGTACAAACTGGTAATGTAAAAGTAATTGCCATACAAACGCCCAAAGGAAAGTTTAATGTATGGACGAAACGAATTGGCAATAACCCTAAAATAAAATTGCTGTTATTAAATGGCGGACCAGGAGGAACGCATGAATGCTTTGAAAGTTTTGAAAATTTTTTGCCAGCCGAGGGGATTGAATTTATTTATTACGACCAATTAGGCTGCGGTAATTCAGATAATCCAAAAGACACCAGCATGTGGGATTTGCCACGTTATGTAGAAGAAGTAGAGCAAGTGAGGGTTGCACTCGGCTTAAACAAAGACAACTTTTATTTATTAGGACATTCATGGGGAGGTATTTTAGCCATGCAGTATGCACTTAAATATCAAGACAATATCAAAGGGCTTATTATAAGTAATATGATGAGTAGTGCACCAGCTTATGGTAAGTATGCACAAGAAGTACTAGCAAAACAGTTTGACCCTAAAGTGTTAGATACTATTAGGCAAATAGAAGCCAAAGGTGATTTCGCAAATCCAAAATATATGGAGCTTTTATTACCTAACTTTTATGCTAAGCATATCTGTCGTATTCCGTTAGATAAATGGCCTGATCCTCTTAATCGTTGTTTTGCTAAACTCAATCAATCGTTATATGTAACCATGCAAGGGCCGAGTGAGTTTGGTGTTTCGGGTAAGTTAGAAAAATGGGATGTATCTAAACAATTACCAACTATCAAAACAGCTACTTTAGTTATAGGAGCTACATACGATACTATGGATCCCGAACATATGAAATGGATGAGTACACAAGTTCAAAATGGGCGTTTTTTATTGTGTGCTAATGGAAGTCATTGTGCTTTGTACGATGATCAGCAAGTGTATATGCAAGGTTTAATTTCTTTTATAAAAGATGTTAATGAAGGTAACTTTAAGGTAGAAAAAAAATAAATTAAACGGCTGTTTCTAATACTTCAATAATCTGCTGCTTTTCACTTTCAGTAAGTGAGGCGGCAGATTTTTTTTCTAACTCAGTTATGCTTTTAATAATGGTTTCATTTTGCTTGGCAAATAATTTACACAAGCTACAAATCATTAAATGCAATTGTAATTGTAAGCGTTCTATCATACCCAAACGCTTTTCTTCTCGTTTAGAAATCATTTGTGTAGCCGCCTTGCAATTAATGTTTAAACCCATCACTAAAATTTATTTTAAAAACCAATTTTTTTCTAAGCAGCCACGTAGTTGCACTTTAGCTCTATGTAGTAAAACCCAGTAGTTAGACGCTGTAATACCCAACTCCTTACAAATATCATCACTATCAAACCCATCCAAATACTTCATGCTAAACACAGTATTTTGTATCTCCTTCAACTTGTTTTTACATTTTTCCAATACCCTATAAAACTCTTTGGCTTCCACAGGATTGCTGTAATCTATACCCCATTCATTAGGTTTATTTTCTTTGTTCCAATGTCCTACTTCATCAAACTGAATATCATCGTTTCCATCAGTTAATTTATCGGTAAGCCTAGTGCTAGCTTTTCGATAGTGATCTATTATTTTATTTTTAAGTATGGTAAACAACCAATTCTTCTCACTCGCTTCGCCTTTATAAGTTTCTATATTACGCCAAGCTGCCAAAAAAGTTTCTTGCACCAAATCTTTAGCCAAATCACTATCACTTACCCTTGGCAAGGCATACCTATACAGTATATCGCCATAATCTTTTACCCAGCGTGTAGCATTAGCTTGTTGCATGTTTCAAATGTAAGAGATGTGTAGGAGTTTTTTGTAACCAGCAGTAGAATAAGAATTAAGCTTCCGTTGCGTCGCACACTTCAAGGTTCGGAGCCTTACTGAACTGTTTAAAGCCCAAGGTTCGCCAACCTTAAACTTTTAATCTTGCAATGCTTAGCTAAATATATATTCATAGCTAAACATGTGCGACGCAACCGCTGTCAAATAGCCCTACAAAAGCTGGCTACAAAAAATCTACCTCATAAACTGGATGAAAGGTTTTTGTCTTCGGCTTTATTGATTAGTTTTATGCCTACCATTTTTTATTACTTAACTGCACATTATGAGAAAATTAAAATTCCTTTTTGTAGGAATGTTTTTGGCATTGCTAACCCAAGCACAAGAAACTAGCCCAGTAAATGGCACTGCCGATGAACGAACAGGCACTTATGCTTTTACCAATGCCACCATTATTAAAGATGCACAGACCACTTTACAAAACGCTACGCTTGTAATAAAGCAAGGTAAAATTGTAGGGGTAAATATTGCTGTGCCTAAAGATGCTGTGGTGGTAGATTGCAAGGGTAAGTTTATTTACCCATCGTTTATAGATCTGTATAGCGATTATGGTGTAGCACCTGCAAGTGCAACTACAGGTATTGCTGGTAGGGGTTTTGGCGGTGGACAAGCAGCACAATTAACAAGTAATACCAAGGGTGCATATGGTTGGAACCAAGCTATAAAAGCCGAAGTAAATGCGTACGAAAACTTTCAAACCAATGATGCTAAAGCTAAAGAATTAAGAAGTGTTGGTTTTGGTACTGTAGTAGCCAACAACCAAGATGGTATTGCAAGAGGTACAGGTGCATTGGTTACGCTGGGTAATCAAAAAGAAAACTTTGAATTGCTAAAAGAAAAAGTAGCAGCGTTTTACTCGTTTAGCAAAGGCAGTAGCACACAAGATTATCCAGGAAGTTTAATGGGTAGCATAGCCTTGTTACGCCAAAGCTATTTAGATGCGGCTTGGTACAAAACAAAGCCAGCAACCGAAGGCACCAACATAAGTTTACAAGCTTGGAATGATAACTTAGGCTTACCACAAATTTTTGATATTGGTAGCGATAAATACAATGCACTACGTGCCGATAAAATTGCAAAAGAGTTTGGCACTAACTATATTTTAAAAGCTTCTAACGATGTATATCAACGTTTAGAAGAAGTAAAAGCCACTAAAGCTTCTCTCATTCTTCCGCTCAACTTTCCTGCACCCATGGATGTAGAAGATCCCAACGATGCAAGGATAGTAGCATTAGCAGATATGAAACACTGGGAAATGGCCCCAAGCCAAGCTGCCATGGTAGAAAAAGCAGGTATTAATTTTACATTTACAACTGCTGGGTTAACTTCTACAGCAGAGTTTTTAACCAACCTACGCAAAGCTATTAGCAATGGCTTAAGTGAAAAAACAGCTTTAGATGCACTAACAAAAAATCCTGCTACTTTAATAAACGCTTACAACCAAGTTGGTAGTTTAGAAGCTGGTAAATTGGCAAATTTCTTTATTACCAACAGCAATATTTTTAAAGACTCTGCTTCTATTTTTCAAAACTGGGTGCAGGGACAAAAGTTTGTAGTAAAAGAAGAAGGTTGGAATAACTACAATGGTGTTTACACATTTTTATTAACTACTAAAGGCAATACTAAAACTTTTGATGCAACAATAAAAGGAAACGACAAACCAACCTTAAGTTTAAAAGCACAAGGCGATACTGCAGTTACTATAAGTACACTAACCTTAAATGATAAGTTGGTAAAAATAAACTGGAGTAATCGTGCCGACTTTGGCAGACAAACCAACCTTAGTGGTATTATGGGCAAAGATGCATGGACGGGTAATGGCTACTTAGCCAATGGAGATGTAGCTACTTGGAAAATGGTTTTTAAAAATGATTTACCTGCTGATACTACAAAATCTATCGCTACCAGTGATAGCACACGTAGAGGTGGTGGAGGCTTTGCTGGTAGAAAAAATACACCCAGTACTGTGGCAGATGTGGTATATCCTTTTAATGGCTATGGTTGGAAAGAAGCACCCAAGCAACAAGATATTTTAATAAAAAATGTAACTGTGTGGACTAATGAAAAAGATGGCAAATTAGAAAATACCGATGTGCTATTAAAAAACGGAAAGATTGCACAAATTGGTAAAAGCTTGGCTGCAAATAATGGCACAAAAACTATTGATGGCACAGGCAAACATTTAAGTGCTGGTATTATAGATGAACATAGCCACATAACAGTAACTGGCGGTGTTAATGAATGTACCCAAAGTGTAACAAGCGAATGCAGAATAGCCGATGTAATAAACCCAGAAGATATAAATGTATATAGGCAGCTTAGTGGTGGCGTTACTACTTCACATATACTACATGGAAGTTGTAACCCAATTGGTGGGCAAACACAACTACTAAAAATGCGTTGGGGCAAAGGCCCAGAAGAAATGAAATTTGCAGGCTGGGATGGGTTTATAAAATTTGCCCTTGGCGAAAATGTAAAACGTTCATCATCTACCAATAACAATCGTTTTCCTGATACACGCATGGGTGTAGAACAAGTGTATGTAGATGCTTTTCAACGTGCAGTTGACTATCAAAAAATGGGTGCTACCAAAAGAAGAGATTTGGAATTAGATGCGTTGGTAGAAATTTTAAATAAAAAAAGATTTATTACCTGCCACAGCTATGTACAAAGTGAAATAAATATGCTGATGAAAGTGGCAGATAAGTTCAACTTTAAAGTAAACACCTTCACCCATATTTTAGAAGGGTATAAAGTAGCTGATAAAATGAAAGAGCATGGTGTGTTGGGTGCATCTACCTTTAGCGATTGGTGGGCGTACAAACAAGAAGTGCAAGATGCAATGGCATACAATGCAGCAGTTATGCAAAAAGTAGGCTTAACAGTAGCCATTAATAGCGATGATGCAGAAATGGCAAGGCGATTAAACCAAGAGGCTGCTAAAACAGTAAAGTATGGTGATGTAAGCGAAGAAGATGCTTTTAAAATGGCAACACTAAACCCTGCCATTATGCTACACATTGCCGATAAAGTAGGCAGCATTAAAGTAGGTAAAGATGCAGATGTGGTTTTATGGAGCGATAATCCACTAAGCATTTACGCCAAAAGTTTGTACACTATTGTAGATGGTATAATTTATTTTGATAGAGAAAAAGATGCTGAAATGCGTAAACAAATAGCTACCGAAAAATCAAGGTTAGTACAAAAATTATTAACAGAAAAAAGAAGCCCTGGTGGTGCAGGAAGAACGGTAGGTGCCAGACCGAGAATAGACGAAGAAAACGAATGCGAAGAAGATAGAAATCATAAAAAACACATTTTGGAGAGAGATGATAATTAGCCCCTAACCCCTAAAGGGGAGTGAGAACATTTCTTAGTTTTTATATTAAACAACTCAACATGAAAAAAATATTTCTCAGTATAACACTACTTACAACAATACTTGTAGGTAGAACCCAAGAAACCGTTTACCCAGCAAAGGCACAAGCTGGCGTTATTGCTTTAACCAATGCCACCATACATATTGGCAATGGGGAAGTAATTGAAAACGCTATGATTATTTTTGGTGGTGGAAAAATTTTAGAAGTTCGGGCTACTGCTGCCATTGCAGATGTAAAAGTAGTTGACTGTAAAGGCAAGCATATTTATCCAGGGCTTATAACACCCAATACCGATTTGGGTTTGAACGAAATAAATGCCACCCGTTCTATGGCAGACGTAAGAGAGTTGGGCGAAATAAACAGTAATGTGCGTGCAGGGATTGCTTACAATTCCGATTCTAAAGTAATAGCCACATTGCGTAGCAATGGTATTTTGTTGGCAAATATTGTTCCTCAAGGAGGCATTATCAGTGGCTCATCATCGGTTATGCAATTAGATGCTTGGAACTGGGAAGATGCAGCTTATAAGTTAGATAATGGCATTCACTTTCGTGTTCCAAATTTAACTTCTGCAAGAGGTGGGCGTGCAGCTTTTTTAGCACAACTTGGTTTAGGTGCTGCTACTGCCACAGACCCCCTAAAAGCATCGATGGATAAAATAGATAACGTTCGTAAATTTTTTACCGAAGCCAAAGCCTATTATGCAGAAGCTAAGCATGAGCACACCAATGTAAAGTTTGATGCAGTGAAAAATTTGTTTGATAAAACAGAAATATTTTATGTTCATGCCGAAACTGTAAAAGAGATACAAGTAGGTGTAGAGTTTGCAAAAGAGTTTGGCTTTAAAACTGTTTTGGTAGGTGCTACAGATTGTTGGAAACTTACTGACTACTTAAAAGAAAATAACGTTGGTGTAATTTTAAGTGAAATGCACAGTCTGCCATTAACACAAGATGATGATGTAGACCAACCTTATAAAACGCCTTACTTATTGCAACAAGCAGGTGTGTTATTTGCCATTTCTGATACACATGGAGAAAGCCGTGGAAGAAATC
Organism: Chitinophagaceae bacterium; assembly: GCA_043776595.1. Taxonomy (GTDB): domain Bacteria; phylum Bacteroidota; class Bacteroidia; order Chitinophagales; family Chitinophagaceae; genus UBA1930. Next base: position 22,912 of record JAYVRD010000182.1, read on the forward strand.
TAATGTTCAATGCTGGTACAGCCGCTGCTTATGGCTTAACAAAAGAGCAAGCCCTACAAGCCATTACATTAAGTGCAGCCAAAGTATTAGGTATAGATGCTATAACTGGTAGTTTAGAAAAAGGAAAAGATGCTAATATTGTGGTAAGCGAAGGCGATATTTTAGACATGAAAACCAGCAAAGTAACCCAAGCTTTTATACAAGGCAGAGAAGTAAGTTTGGATGACAAACAAAAACAACTGTACGAAAGATATAAGTATAAGTATGGAATTAAATGATAGACCTCTAATAAAAAAAGGCACTTAAATTTAAGTGCCTCTTTTTTTCTAGGGGGGTGTTATAAATTACCTCACAACTCTTTTAACGTTTTAGTAAAAAATATTTTCAATGAAAAAATAAATACTCTAGTATTTGTATATATTTTTAGCTGAGAAATACTTTATAGTTTTTATTAGCTAGTAAAGTGGGCTGCAGAAAACACATAGCCAAGCCGAAGTTGGAAGCTAAGAATACTAAAGAGCCATATAATCTTATTTAGAGTATTATATGTTTCCTAAATGATTTGCACATTTTTTTTCACACACCCGTTTACTAGTACTTCTATAAACCAATTTTCCACAAACTTAATGATGACTGTAATTTTAATGCTAATTTTAATTTTCAGAATTTATATTGCATTCGTTATAAAAAATAATAGATTACATATGTCGAAATATGTATTACAAATATCAAATTTCAGATAACAGAATTAAACTAAAAAAGACCTGATTTTCATCAGGCCTTTCCGTGACTCGGATCAGATTCGAACTGATAACCGCAACTTAGTAGGGAGCCGTTTTATCCAGTTAAACTACC
>JAYVRD010000183.1:0-6247 GCA_043776595.1 Chitinophagaceae bacterium
GCAGGAAAATGCAAATGATTAAAGCAAGCATCTCCATATTTTACTGGTGGAATAAGTAAAGAGTCTGTGCAACCATCAATGTATTTAAGCCTACCAGTAGGCTCAATAGGTCCACCAATACCAAACACACCATCAAAGCCTATACGTTCCACTATAAGGGTGTGGGCGTTCTTATCACCTTGGATAAATCTATCCTTGTGTGTGGCAGAAGCAAAATGATGTTTCGGCAAAGGAAAATGACCGTTAATAAAAGCAAAGCTTTCATGTTGAAATAAGAAGTAGGTTCTCCCTTCTTCAAATACAAAGATGTTTTCGCCCACTAAAGCATGAAGCTTTGTAGGAAATTGGTTTTTAGAATAATCGAATAACAATCCGTTTAGCCATTCAAAAGCTGTGAAAGTGTGACGCATAGGTTAGCATTTATGTAGGGGTTAATTGATAAGAAAAAGTAAAGCATCTTCCAGTTTATCAAATTTTTGGTGTACTTTAATATCATTCAGTTTATCTAAAAGCTTCACTTTGTTAGTGTGTAGCATCACCAATTCAAAAACACTGTACTCATTATCTGTGGCACCAGGTTGTTTGGTCTTCTTTTCTTTAGTGGCAGGAAAGGAGAAATCAATAGTGAGTTCTGGTATTACAATATCCCATTCGGTAAGTAAATCAATTCCCCAATCGGAAGTAAGCTTTGTAGTGTCCCAAGTACCGGCGTGGGTATTGTCTAAAATGATTAATTTTTTCTTTTGTTCTTCAGTGAGGTTATCGGCAAAAGCAAGCCAGTTGTTGGGAATTTCAGTATAACCAAGCTCTAGTAAAGCCAAATATCTTTTTTCGCCAGCAAGTATGGTTAGGTTTGTTTTAGAATGCAGAATAATTGGTTTTACCGTAAGGATTGCAGGATCCATTTTTAAAGAAGAAACCAATCGTTTAAAATCATCGTCTTTAATTAATCGTGGGTTGTTCTCATTTGGAGTAATAGTAGATAACAGGGTGGTTTTGATGGGAGGCATAGCGGTTGGGCGTTGAATGAAAACAAAAATAAATTCAAGCCAAACCCGTATTTGTTAATTAACAATTGTGGAGTATGCAAAGTAGCCAGATGCAGCTAAAAGAGTAAGTAAGAAAAGCCAAATAATTAATTTGGGGAGTAGCTCGTAAAAAGTCAAATCTTTTTCGCTATGGTAAGGAAAAAGTTTGTTATAAACGTAAACGATTATATGCTTTGTGAAGAACCACATTATTAACTAATTAAATAGGTAATCCTAATAGATATTTAATTTTCCCTTCATTATCCATTTTCTCTAACCATTGAATAAATTTTGAAACGTTATCTTGAAACATTTGGTTATCTGATGTATATACATCGTCAAAATAATTGTCAAAATCTTTAGCCATTATAATCATCAATTTTTCCAATTCGGATGTAGTAAATTTTTTCATTGTTACAATAAATTATATAATTCTTAATCTAGGATGCAAGCAAGTTATGCCAAGCCATTTAAAAAAAGCTTCTTCACTTTCCCATATAGGCGGAAGCTGTGGGTTTGCTACCACACATTTCCAGTTTTCTTGTTTGTCTTGTTCACATTCATATTGCTTACGCAAGCCATCTCTAGTACCCACCCATCCTAATTTATTCCAAGAGTTAGCTATTACTTTAAAAGAATAGTCTGCAGAGCCGGTACGAATTGCATATTGACGATAATAGTCGGTAGGTTGAGGCATAAACAAATCTAGCATTAGCCCAGGGTATCCTTTTATTTCAATTTGCATATACCTGCCTGTTGGTTTGCCTTTTATTATTTTATTGGAGAATGTATCTAGGACTTTAGTAAACGCTGCGGTACGGTGCACACTACCTCCACCAAATAAATCTGTTACTACAAATTCTTCTTTAGGAATGCAGCATACTTCAATATCTTTTACCTCAGCCTTTTCACGTCTAACACTCCCAGCAATGTTAATTATGGTGGTATGTGGAGAAAGTATTTCAACTATCCTATCACCTATTTTTTTGGCTTCGTAGTAATTCATTTTGCTGGTTTGTAAGGGTAAATATTTTAGTTATCAGTCAGCATCAACAGTTGATTTTATATCATCTACTATCGAACTATCTACCTTTAATCGAAGGCAGTGAAGTCTTCTTAATGCACTATACATTAAGCCATGTTCAGCTTTGATGTTTTTTGCGAAACCGTCATGCCTTTCGCCAATGTTTCCTTTATACGGTTGAAAAACACATCTTGCTTTCATTTTATCGTTTACATAAATCAAACCCCATCCATTTGGCAAATCACTTTGTTTTATTAAATCTGTTGGGCAACAATAAAATCTTTGTGTACCCATACCCATTTCAGGATATTGCCTAAATATTTTTTTCTTGTCTGATAAAAAATCGGAACGGCTTATTTTAACTTCGATCAAAACAGAATGACCGCCTGAACCAAATCCGATAACATCAGCAATTTCATTTGTGGTTAAGCTAACAAGTTCTTTAAAGGCAACGCCACAGCTTGTATTATTCAAAAGCCATTTATACGCAACTTCGACAAGCCCCTTATGCGTAAAGCCACAGCAGCCCACATGGAGTTTTATGCAAGTTGGGCAAACGAAAGTATCATCGGAATTTGTGCATATCCTAGCTTCGGCTACAGCGGACGGAAGACTATTTGGCTTTTTGTTCATAATTTCAACTTCATATTTTCAATAATCATTTGTTCCAAACTTCATTTTTTCAAATCCCCACAACAGCAGTAAGCCCTATTCGTTAGCGGAAACCGTCTTGACGCTTTCTGATAATAACAAAGTATTTATTTGGATCTGTGCCTAACCAAGTGCAAACCTTACCAAGCATTTCAACATCTGGTAATTTTGAGTTTTCTAACCTTGACAATGTAGCTTTTGAAATTCCTATTTGTTTACAGGCTTCAGCCATTGTCATATCGTTTTCAATGCAGCGTTTTGTGATTAAATCTTTCTTAAGTTCTTGTGCTTTGTATTCCATGTTTAATTTATTTTATGCTTTCTAGAAATTTATCATTAGCAACAGCAGCCCTTATTCTATCGGGTAACACTAACATCATTCCGATACGGCAGCAAAAAATATTTTTATCTTCGCAATTGTGTCCATTTTCAACTGCTTTGCAGCAGCCGTAACAGCCAACCCAATCACCAATTTGATTAGCTAAATCATCAACAGTTTCTAATTCCATATTTTAAATTTTGAATAATTTTACAGCTTCTAAAATTTGTTGCCTTGCCTTTTCTTTATCCTCTTCTTTTAATGAGCATTGTTTTAATTGCCAAAGTTGTTTATTGACTTTATCCAAGTGCTTCCAGTCCTATATTCGACCAGTTGCGTTTCAGACTTGCAATAAAGTGGATGCTTTGGCGAACCGTCTTTTAAAATTTGTAATGCCTTTGCGTTTGGAAACATTGTGCACATTTCTTTATTTCTTCCCAAATCTTTTACGACTTTAAAAGCACCCCAAGCAAAAACAATGTCTTTACATTTTGCTTCTATTTCTTTTAGCTTTATATTGTTTAGAACAAATTGATGTTGCTGAAAAAATGTTTTATCATAATCTCTTAAAGCATCGGGATTTGTAGAAACAAAAGGAAAGCAATTCATCATATAAAATCCGCCGTACCCATTTGCTTTTGAAATACGCATAACGCTTTTTACTGTGTTATCAGGTTCGCTTTCATTTGCAGTTGACGGGTTAAGTCCGACAAACATTACTAAGGGCTTTGTTTTATCCCAAATACGCCATAAAGCATAACGGTATTGACGGCATTCCGAAAAGTCAGCACCTGCTTCAATAGCTTCTATTGCTTCTACTTTTGTCATAACTTTTTTTCTTAAGATTTTAAATAATCCGTTGCTTCATTAAAAGCCTGTTGTAATTCTTGAAAGGCTTCGGTACTTCCACCACTATCTGGATGCTTTGCTTTAGCTAGTGTTCTATAACACTCATTCAGCTTTTCAAGAGTCATATTTTTTGGTATGGCATCAAAACCGAAAACTATCCACCATTTTTTTATATAGGGCGTAATTATGGACGATGGCAAAGCTGTAAAGCCAGTAAAAGCACGTTCAATAAAATCACTCACGCCCCATCTTTCCATACCTCTCAATGCTTCTATTCCTTTAGATAAGGCATAGATGTTTTCCCACACAGTTAAATATTGATCGCAACACATAGAAATCAATTTTCCATTGTACTTAAAATAAATAGCTACACCAGGATCATCTATTTTTCTACTCATCCATTCGCTATATAACATTCCATCTTTACGTATAGGTAGGTTGGTACTAATGATTAATGAATTACCACCCATCCTATCAATTTCTAAACGCAAGCTTTGCTGTGCTGCATTCATGGTAGTTTTAAACCTGCTGGTTATTCTTGTTCTAGTTCTTTTGTAGCCAATGGGCCACTGTAGCGGATATGCTTCCATTTTAAAAGGATTTTTTAATTTTTTCAAATACTTGGTTTAGTTCAGCGATGCTTTCTTTAGTTGGTGGACCACTGTAAGTAGTATATCCACCTGCAGGATCTGGATAGTGGAAATACTCTGGCATTTCAAAATTCCAAAAGCCTTGCTTTCCTTTTGCAGCAATTGGATATACAAATTCTTCAGGATTGGATAAAAGCCAGCCGAAACGATTGTTGGAGTAATCACCAAAACATCTTTCACGATAAAAGACATCATCAATGTTCCAATTATCTAAATCAAACAAATCTTCATTATGATTTATATATGTGAATAACTGATCAGATGGAAATGTTTCAAGCATTTTCACCTTTCCTATGATTGCTCCAAAGGGTAACTTGTCATAAGCCAAACCACCATCAATAAACTTGTTAAATGGCTTTTTATAGCAAAGCTCTCTACAGCTTACCTCTCCATACTTCTTACTTAAACTAGCATGGATGTATAGCTCACCTCTAAACTGTGTATTCCAACTCCTCGTTTCTATTTTCTTTGCACCCATGACTACTAAGCTAGCAAAGGGTTGCAAAAGGCTTATTACTGGTACTTGCATAAAAGTTTTTTAAAGTATCATTCTTAAAGGAAATACAGCAACATCCTCCGATGGAGGTGCTTGCTCCTCTAATTCTTTTCTAAATTGCTCAATTACTTCAAGTGGTTCGTCTTTATCAATGGCTACCCTTGTTACTAAAGCAACTACCTTGATACCGCTTTCTGTGTAGCCTTCCCATACTCTCACAGGTATGCCATTTATTACAGTAGTTTGGGTAGTGTTTACAATACAAATTTTCATATCACATTCATTTTTTTTAAGTCAACAATACATTCCTTATAATTTTTGGCTGTGTACCTCATCACTCGCCACCCCATCGAAACAGCTAGGTTATATTTCTCCGTATCTCTGTTATAACCTTCAATAGAAGTATGCCTACTTTTAGCTGAAAAAATCCCCTCATACTCAATAGCTATCTTATGATCCATAATTGCAACATCAAACCGAAACTTTCTATACTCATTAAACCTATGTTCAACTTCGTAAGTAATACCCAGAATAGTGAGTAACTGCTTTATATCGGTTAGACCCACAGGTTCTTTCTTTAGCTTCTTTATTGCCTTTGGTATAGTAGGCAATAAGCCTTCTACCTTCACACCTTTATCTGCCAATCTTTGCAGGTCTGCTTTGGTCCATCTACTCATAATTAAAAAGGTAAGTCTTCGTTTACATCTCCGGTGCCAGTATAGCTATTGGTAGGCACTGGTACCCAATTACCCACTCCCTTAGCTCTATTCCAATCATCCAAATCGTACCATTTTTGCAAGCTCAAATCTGTTTTAAATAAGATGTTTTCTAGTGTGCCGTTTCTGTGCTTTTTTATCCATAATTTGGCATCGTCTTTTATGGCTGGGTCAATCTCTCCTTCCTTTTTTTGGTAGTTAATTCTAGTAAGGAAAGCCACTAAATCTGCATCTTGTTCTATTGCTCCACTCTCCCTCAAATCGCTAAGCTGTGGATCTCTTTTTTCTTTTTCCAAAGCCCTACTTAGCTGTGATAAAGCAATGATGGGTACTTTCAATTCTTTTGCTATTGACTTTAGTGTTCTGCTTATAAGACTTATTTCTTGTTCCCTCATTCTTACATCGCCATCAGTCTTGCCACTCATTAGCTGTAAATAGTCAATTATTATCAACCCAACCCCTTGCTTGTTCACCAACCTACGGGCCTTGCTCTTAAATTCAATAATGGTTAAAG
>JAYVRD010000184.1:0-6242 GCA_043776595.1 Chitinophagaceae bacterium
ATGTCTTTAAATGTTTTCACATCTAAAAAGCCACGTTCCATCATCCATTGGTCGTTGTATATTTTACCAACATACCTACTGCCATGGTCGTGAAAAACACAAACCACTACATCATCTTTAGTTAAGCTATCTTTTAGTTGAAACAAACCTTGCAAGCAACTACCAGCACTATAGCCACAAAATAAACCTTCTTCTTTTGCTATACGCCTTGCCATTACTGCACCATCTTTATCAGTTACTTGTACAAATTCGTCTATCACACTCATATCGTAATTCTTTGGCACAAAATCTTCACCAAAACCTTCGCTTATATAGGGGTGTACAAAACTCATATCTACTTCGCCCGTTTTAAAATAGTTGGTAAGCAAGCTGCCATATACATCAATTGCCCAAATTTTTATATTTGGATTTTTTTCTTTTAAGTACATGGCTGTTCCTGTAATAGTTCCTCCTGTACCTGCTGTACAAACAAAATGTGTAATTTTTCCATCGGTTTGCTCCCAAATTTCTGGACCAGTGCTTTCATAATGTGCTTGTCTATTGGCCAAATTATCGTACTGGTTCATGTGGTAGCTATTAGGCACTTCTTTAGCCAAACGTGCAGCTACGCTATAATAACTTTTAGGATCGTCTGGGGCTACGTTTGTGGGGCATACAATAACTTCTGCCCCCACTGCTTTTAAAATATCTGCTTTCTCTTTACTCTGCTTTTCGGTGGTTACAAAAATGCACTTGTAGCCCTTTACACAAGCCGCCAATGCCAAGCCCATACCAGTATTGCCGCTAGTACCTTCTATAATGGTGCCTCCTGGTTTTAGCTTACCTGTTTGCTCGGCTACTTCTACCATTTTAAGTGCCATACGGTCTTTGATGCTATTGCCTGGGTTAAAATAATCTACTTTAGCTAGCACAGTACAAGGCAGGTCTTTAGTAATTTTATTTAAACGTATTAATGGTGTATTGCCAATGGTTTCTAGTATGTTATTCTTAATATTCATCACAAAAATTTACGCAAATGTAAGGTTTTGAAACGAGGCTAACGACTGGTAGTTTTTGTGAACAGCAATAGAATAAACATGAGCCTTTAGGTACAAGTTTATCTTGAATGGTGTTGAAGACTATCTATTACGTTTTTAAATAATCAGGTAAAATACCAACTTGCTATCTTCGTTTTTTTAAATAAACCTTACCACATTTATATATATGCCTCTCATTTCTAACAATATTAATATGGCTGCAAGTATTTTGCAGAGAGACGACTTGGTAGCAATACCTACTGAAACAGTTTATGGCTTAGCTGGAAATATTTTTAGTAAAAAGGCTATCAAAAAAATTTTTGAGTTGAAGCAGAGACCTTTATTCAATCCTTTAATTGTTCATATAAAATCTGTAAACGAGCTACAGCAGGTAGTGCGTTATATTCCCGAAAAAGCTAAACTATTAGCCACTGCATTTTGGCCTGGAGCACTTACCTTGGTATTACCCAAAAGGGCAAATATTCCAGATTTAATTACTGCAGGAAAAGATACAGTTGCAGTAAGAGTACCCAATCATACAATGACACTGGAGTTATTAAACAAAATCGATTTTCCACTTGCAGCACCTAGTGCCAACCCTTTTGGTTGTATAAGTCCTACAAATGCTTTACACGTACAAAATTATTTTGATGATGAACTACCTATGATTTTGGATGGTGGTAATTGTGAAAAAGGTATTGAATCTTCCATTGTTGGTTTTGAAAACGATGAACCAATTGTATATAGGTTAGGTTCAACCTCAGTAGAAGCCATTGAAAAAATTATAGGTACGATAAAAATTAAAAATAAAAACGAAACTGCACCCGATGCCCCTGGTATGCTTTCAAGGCATTACGCACCATTTACAACTACCTATTTAACGGATAGTCCCCTAAGTTTTGTATCATCTTTTCAAGATAAAAAAATGGGTTTATTGCTTTTTAATAAAACAATTAATGCACCGTTTATTCAGCATCAACTTGTGTTATCCACCACTGCCAATATAGAAGAAGCAGCAACTAATTTATATGCACACTTACACACTTTAGATAAGCTTGAATTGGATATGATTGTTGTAGAACGCCTGCCAGATAACGGTTTGGGGAAATCTATTAACGATAGATTAGAAAGGGCTACTAAAAAAAAATAATAGATTACCATAGGTTGTAATAATCAATTGTATACATAATGGATACAGTAAGTAAAAAAATTGAAGCGATGAAGCTTTAATGCTCTAAAGCTTCAGTTTATTATTAATGCAAAAGGAAACTAGGTCTAAACTGCTATGATGATTTAAAGCCACACAAACACCAAATTATAACAACTGTTTGATTGAAAAAAAACTCTGCTAATAAGTCAATCATTCTCTTTCTCTTACCTTAGCAGCAAACAACAAATTGCAATGCTCCCTATTTTAGTTATTGATGATGAACGTAGCATACGTAATGTGCTAAAAGATATTCTTACCAGTGAAGGTTATAAAGTAGATGAAGCCGCTGATGGTGAAGAAGGTTGGAAAAAATTTATGACCACAGCATATTGCTTAGTGCTTTGCGATATTAAAATGCCCAAAATGGATGGCATTGAGTTTTTAAGTAAAGCCAATGAGCTAAACCCCGAAGTGCCAGTGATTATGATTAGCGGCCACGGCAATATAGAAACGGCTGTTGAAGCGGTAAAAAAAGGAGCTTTTGATTATATTTCTAAACCACCAGATTTAAACAGGTTACTCGTTACCATTCGCAATGCAACCGATAAAAACAGTTTGGTGAAAGAAACCAAAGTGTTGAAACGTAAGGTAAATCGAGTGCAAGAAATTGTAGGCAATAGTGATTCCATAAAAAAAATAAAAGAAACCATAGACAAAGTAGCCCCAACCGATGCAAGGGTTTTAATAACTGGAGAAAATGGAAGTGGCAAAGAACTAGTAGCCCGTTGGCTGCATGAAAAAAGCAGTAGAAGCGAAGGACAATTAGTAGAAGTAAACTGTGCTGCTATACCCAGTGAATTAATAGAAAGTGAATTGTTTGGGCATGAAAAAGGTTCTTTTACTAGTGCTATAAAACAACGCATTGGTAAGTTTGAGCAGGCCAACGGCGGCACTTTGTTTTTAGATGAAATTGGTGATATGAGTTTATCGGCACAAGCTAAGGTATTACGTGCCTTGCAAGAAGGTAAAATAACTAGGGTAGGTGGCGATAAAGAAATTAATGTGGATGTACGTGTAATAACAGCAACTAACAAAGATTTACTGCAAGAAGTAGAAGCCAAAAACTTTAGGCTGGATTTGTACCACCGTTTGGGTGTTATCTTAATTCATGTGCCCTCTTTAAACGAAAGAAAAGACGATATACCAGCATTGGTAGAAAAATTTTTGCAAGACATAGCCGAAGATTATAACCAAGCCATAAAAACTATTGACAAAAAAGCAGTAGAGGCTTTGCTAAAGCATAACTGGACAGGCAATATTAGAGAGTTGAGAAATGTGGTTGAACGTTTGGTAATATTATCGGGCAATGCCATTACAGCAGCTGATGTAAGTAGCTACGTTTTGCTCAAGTAAGTTCTTAGCTTCTTTTTAACGAGTTGCCACCAACTTCATTTGTAATAATTAATGCCTAGCTGCTACACACCAATAAATTTGGCTTGGCAACGGGCTATACACTTATTTTTGCTCCACTTTAAAATTAAATTATGGGATTAGCTCTCTTTATCATAGGCATTATAGGTTGGCATGTGGGTATGTATGGCTTGTTTGCAAAAGCAGGTATTACCCCTTGGAAGGCTTTAATACCCTTTTACAACACTTGGCTTATAGTAGAAAAATGTAAGCTGCCAAAAAAATGGTTTTGGTTTCAACTAATACCCATTGCTGGTCAGTTTATTACCATTTGGATAACCATCATGTTTGTAATGCACTTTGGCAAGAGTAATTTACTGCATCATACACTACTTACGTTTGTACCTTTTATTTATTTGCCATACTTAGGTTTTAGTAAAGACACCAAATGGGGTGGTGAAGAAGTTTTTAAACGATACAAAAAACCCATGAGTAGAGAGTGGATTGATGCTGCTGTATTTGCAATAGTAGCAGCCACCATTATTCGCAGTTTTATTTTTGAAGCCTACGTTATCCCATCAGGCAGTATGGAAAAAACTTTGCTGGTAAACGACTTTTTGTTTGTAAACAAAATGGCTTATGGTCCTCGTATACCTCAAACACCATTAAGCTTTCCTTTTGTACATAATTTATTACCTGCATCTCAGCGTCCATCGTATTTAAAATGGTTGCAACTTCCTTATAAGCGTTTGCCAGGTTATGTAAACGTGGAAAGAAACGATGTGGTTGTTTTCAATTTCCCAGCAGGCGATACTGTAATTAACCTACCAGAATATGGCTCTGCACAACCCTATTACGATTTTGTAAGAATGTATGGCAGGGATGCAGTAATGCAGCGTTTTGAAGATACTATACTTGTGCACCCAATGGATAAAACAGATAACTACATCAAGCGTTGTGTAGCAGTTGCAGGAGATACAGTACAGGTCATTAACAGTTTACTTTTTGTAAATGGTTCCAAAGCAGTGGTTCCCGAAAGCTCTCAAAAAAGCTATATCATAAGAACCAATAAGCAGCCTTTAGATTTTGATATGCTTAAAAGCAAATTGGGTATTGAAATAAGAAACGATGACAAGTACTTAGACTACCAAGATAATATTAATGGCAGCCTAACAAGTAGTGGCTCATCAAACATTACACTTGCAGAAGGAGATATTCAAAAACTTTTAAAAGTGCCTGGCGTACTTTCCATTGAGCCCGATAACGACACTTTTAATCCTACGTTTGCCCAAATAAAAATGTTTCCATACGATACCGTAAATTACAAATGGAGTGTTGATGATTACGGCAAAATTTGGATTCCCAAAAAAGGTGTAACTATTTCTTTAACCTCCATCAATCTTCCTTTGTACTATCGTTTAATTACTACTTATGAGGGACATAAATTAGAGCTAAAAGGCAACAACATTTTTATAGATGATGCACCAGCTACCACTTATACTTTTAAATACAATTATTATTGGATGATGGGAGACAACAGGCACAACAGCCAAGACAGTCGTTTTTGGGGCTTTGTACCCGAGACACATGTAGTAGGCAAAGCATCGCTTATATGGTTCAGTTGGGATAAAGGTCCAAGATGGAAACGTTTGTTCAAATCAATTAAATAATTAATTATCTTTAACTGCCGTTAAAGGTATTTTAATGGGTCCTCACAGCACAACGCTGTGAGGACTTTTTTACTTTACAATGTGTTTTGCCATGAATAATAATTACAGTTTTGATTTTGTAGTATATGATAGTATTGATCAATTACCTGCAAGCGATGCAGCTTTACTTAACCAAGCAAGAACAATAACAAATAATGCCTATGCACCTTACTCCAACTTTCATGTAGCTGCAGTAGCTATTTTACAAAACGATAAAATTGTTACAGGTACAAATCAAGAAAATGCCAGTTATCCAGTTACCCTTTGTGCCGAGCGTTCATTGCTTGCTAGTGCAGCATCTCTTTACCCAAATGTGGCTATACAAACAATGGCTATTGCTTATCACAACCATAACCAAGGTACATTTAGCAGCAAGCCCATTTCGCCTTGTGGTATGTGCAGGCAATATTTAGCCGAGTATGAAATTAGGGTCAATCATCCTATACGTTTACTCTTAGGTGGTATGGATGGTAAAGTGTTTGTAATAGCTAAAGCCTCACAACTATTACCTCTCACTTTTACTGGCGAAGATTTGAAGTAGAATTTTTATGAAGTCAGCTATAGAATAGGAATTAAGCAGCGGTTGCGTCGCACATGTTTAGCTATGAATATCTATTAAGCAAAACATAATACTCTTCATTAAAATTCCGAAAATTGAATTATGATACTTTCGTTTATTTACATTCAAAGAAAATAACAAATCACAAATGGCAGCAGCAGCTCAATAGAAATCTAATAACTGTCCCCAAAATGCTACATCACCATCAATCAAAATTTTGCGAAGCAAAATCAATTTCTGTTTTAAAAATAGCAGTATAACTAGTCGTCCCTCAAAAAGTCATTTTTAATTTGTGGGCACAAAACTGCCAATAAATATTTGTGAGTAAAGCACAGATAAGTTGCCAACTGGTTTTAGCCTCTTTACACCAGAGGTTCATGACTCGTTTAAAGTTCATA
>JAYVRD010000185.1:0-23687 GCA_043776595.1 Chitinophagaceae bacterium
TACACGTGCCCAAAGTATGGATGTATTAAGCAGCCAAGCCAACATTGCTGGCTACCGTGCAGTATTATTAGCAGCCACATTATTGCCACATTACTTTCCCATGTTTATGACGGCAGCAGGCAGTATAGCCCCAGCTAAAGTACTAATATTAGGGGCTGGCGTTGCAGGTTTGCAAGCTATTGCCACAGCCAAACGTTTGGGTGCTGTGATAGAAGTATTTGATACACGCCCTGCCGTAAAAGAAGAAGTAATGAGCCTTGGGGCAAAATTTGTAGAAGTAGAGGGTGCAGCCGATGCTACTAAAGCTGGTGGTTATGCTGTAGAACAAACAGAAGAATACAAACAAAAACAACAAGACCGCATAGCCCAAAGCGTAGCCAAAAGCGATGTAATTATTACTACAGCCCAAATTCCTGGCAGGCAAGCACCAATATTAATTACACAACCCATGCTCGACAGCATGAAAAACGGAAGTGTAATTATAGATCTTGCATCTTCCAGTGGCGGTAATACACCACTTACAAAAAACAACGAGCATGTAATAACGCCCAATGGTGTATTAATTGTAGGCAATAGTAATTTGCCAAGTGGTATGCCTAGCGATGCTAGTAAAGTTTATGGCAAAAATGTATTCAACTTTTTACAATTAATTATAGATAAAGATGCCAACCTAAACCTAAATTTCGAAGATGATTTAGTAAAGGGTTGCTGCATAACACATGGGGGAGAAGTGGTGCATGAGAGGGTAAAGGCAATGGGGTAAATGTGATTGCGATAACAATAGGAATTTGCTGAAAAAATGGAGTAGTATTTTTGACACCAGCAGCAGTATTTCATGGCATCTTCGTTGCGTCGCACACTTCAAGGTTCAGAACAATATTCAACAGTTTAAAGTCAATCTTTTAAAGTGTAAAGTTCGCCAACTTTACATTTCAAACATTCAACTAAAAATATCCAAAATGGAAAGTGTTTTAAATTTTATTAAAGAACACCAAGAAATTATTTACATAGTGGTTTTAATGATTTTTTGTGGAATAGAAATTATTGAAAAAGTACCTAGCGTACTGCACACGCCATTAATGAGTGGTGCAAATGCAATACATGGTGTGGTAATAATTGGGGCTATCATTGTTATGGGTCAGGCTAACGAGAATAATATTTTAGCCTTAATTCTTGGTTTTATAGCTGTGGTATTAGGCACATTAAATGTAGTGGGTGGTTTTGTAGTTACCGATAGAATGTTAGAAATGTTTAAAAAGAAGAAACCACAAGCTAATAGAGAGGCTTAAGAAATAGCTGTGTCTTAAAAATTAGCACATCGCAGATTATCTCATTATCACATCACTAATATGGAACTGAATTTACTTACCCTTTGTTACTTAATAGGCTCAATCACTTTTATTTTAGGGCTTAAAATGCTATCTAATCCAGCAAGTGCTCGCAAAGGAAATTTAGTGGCAGCTGCTGGTATGACGATAGCCATTGCTGGTACTATTTTTTTGTACGAAAGCGATGGTAAAAAATTAGGCAATCACATCTGGATTTTTGCTGCACTTGCCATTGGTGGAGTAATAGGCACACTCGCTGCTAAAAAAGTAAAAATGACTTCCATGCCCGAAATGGTAAGTTTATTTAATGGCATGGGTGGTGCTTGTGCAGGTTTAATTTCTATTGTGGAGTTTAACCATCTTACACATGAAATTGAAATGACTGGTGTAGCTGAAGGACATACTGGTAAAGTATTAATTATAGTACTGGGCTTGCTTATCGGTAGTGTTTCTTTTGCTGGTAGTATGATAGCTTGGGGTAAATTAAATGGTAAAGTAAAAGATTTTAGTTTTGCTGGGCAAAGCATTTTAAACCTTGTATTGCTTGCTGTAGCATTGGGTGCTGGTGCATTTTTAGTGTACAATCCTACCAATACTTATTTGGTGTATGTAGTATTGGTATTGGCATTGCTATATGGTGTGTTGTTTGTATTACCAATTGGTGGGGCTGATATGCCAGTTGTAATTTCTCTACTCAATTCATTCACAGGTGTGGCTGCTGCTTTTGGTGGCTTTTTGTATAGTAATAAAGTAATGCTTACTGGTGGTATTTTAGTAGGTGCAGCAGGTACATTGCTTACGTTACTTATGTGTAAAGCCATGAACAGAAGTTTAAAAAATGTTCTTTTGGGTTCGTTTGGTGGCAATAAAATGGGGGCTGCAACAGATGGTAGCAAAGAGCAAGGCAACTACAAAGAAATTAGCTTAAGCGATGCTGCTACAGTAATGGCTTATGCCAATAAAGTAATGATAGTTCCTGGATATGGTTTGGCTGTAGCACAAGCTCAGCATACATGTCATGAGCTAGAAAAATTATTAGAAGAAAAAGGAGTGGAAGTAAAATATGCTATTCACCCTGTTGCTGGGCGTATGCCAGGACACATGAATGTATTACTTGCCGAAGCTGATGTGAGTTATGATAAGCTTTTAGAAATGGAAGATGCCAATGAAGAATTTAAAACCACCGATGTAGTATTAATCTTAGGAGCTAACGATGTAGTAAATCCTGCTGCTAAAAACGACCCAGTTTCTCCAATTTATGGTATGCCTATTTTAGAAGTTGAGCAGGCCAAAACCGTAATTGTAAACAAACGTAGTATGAAGCCTGGCTATGCAGGCATAGAAAACGATTTATTTTTTCAGCCCAAGACTTCTATGTTGTTTGGAGATGCGAAAGCTGCTTTGCAAAAGTTGGTAGGGGAGATTAAGAATGTGTAGGTTCTAGCTATCCATTTATCTTCGCCCCATGCTTCCAGCTTCACTTCTTCGATCCTTACAAAATGCAACTGGTTTTTGCCAAGTTGCTTTTGAGCAAGTGCACCAAAGTGGAGAGCAGGTTACTTCTATCAGGCAAAATGCAACTAAGCTGTTCCCAGTCATTAGCATTGATTTGGCACCAAACATCCATCAATCATCTGCAACCCCCCACCAACAACCAACCATCAACTATCAACCAGTTCCCTGGTGTGCTAACGCTTATTACTTACCCAAACGTCCATTTTTTACATTAGACCCTACCTTACATGCAGGAGCCTATTATGTGCAAGAAGCTAGTAGTATGTTTTTGTGGCAAGCTTTACACCAAACTGTAAATAATGATGTTTCTTTAAAAGTGCTAGACCTTTGTGCTGCACCCGGTGGTAAAAGTACTTTGCTTGCAAGCTACTTTACCAATGGCTTGGTGATTAGTAATGAGGTAATAAAAATCAGAGCAAACATCTTAGTAGAAAATATAACCAAATGGGGTAGCGATAATGTAATTGTAACCAATAACAATCCCCAAAATTTTAAACAACTGCCCAACTATTTTGATGTTATCGTGGTAGATGCACCTTGTAGCGGTAGTGGTTTATTTAGAAAAGATCCAAACGCTATTAACGAATGGAGTGAAGCCAATGTGCAACTATGTAGCCAAAGACAACAACGTATTTTGGCTGATGTATTACCATCGTTGAAAGAAAATGGAGTACTGATTTATTCTACTTGCTCTTATAGTCGAGAAGAAGATGAGCAAATTGCCGATTGGTTGGTGAGTGAATGTAACCTACAAAATGTACCCTTAAAAATAGAAGAAGAGTGGGGCATTGTAACAACTATTGCACCCCAAACACAATCTTTAGGCTATCGTTTTTATCCAGATAAACTAAAAGGGGAAGGTTTTTTTATAGGCGTTTTTCGCAAAACAGAAGCTGGTAATGAAGATGTAAAGTTGAAAGAAAGCAAACTCACCCTACCATCTAAACAAGAAGTTGAAATAGCCGAAGCATTTAATCCATTACCCAATAATTATACTTATTTTAAACATAACGATGCTATAAGGGCATTACCAAAACAATGGTTGCAAACTTTGCAGCAGCTATCAGCACAACTATATATTAAAAAAGCAGGAGTAGAGCTTGGGCAAGTAAAAGGCAAAGACTTTATACCAAGTCACGAATTGGCAGTTTCTATTTTACCAAAAACCAATATACCCATAACTGAATTAAATCTTGATGATGCTTTACAATACCTTCGCAGAAAAGAAATTAAGTTAGATACCAATATAGGCTGGCGACTCGTTTCTTATTGTGGATTACCACTTGGATGGGTAAAAGTTTTGCCCAACAGAGTAAATAATTACTATCCGCAAGAGTGGAGAATTTTAAAAAGTTAATTTAGCAACATAGAAAATCACCCATGTTCATGAAAAGAATACTTTTCATTACAGCTTCCTTACTAATGGTTATTGCTGTTAATGCCCAAACTCCAAAATTAAAAATTGAAGGAACTTATCCTTCTATAGCAGTAACAGTGTTACAGGCTGGAGAAATTGTACGAATATCGCTTACCAATGAAAACTTTGTACAAGATGGCATCATTAAAGAAGACGAAGTCCTTGTGCCTTTATTTTACACAGTAAAAAATGGTGATAATTTATTTCGCATCGCTCAAAAATATAATCGTGTTAGCCTCGATTTTATTAAAGAGTGGAACAACTTATCCAGAGATGTTATTATTGTAGGTCAAGATTTGATAGTGGGATATCTAAAAGTTAAGAAATCACAATTGAGTACACTTGGCTCGACTACACCAAAACAAGAAGAAGAAAACACGACTAAGAACCAAGAAATCTTAGTACAAAAAGAGCAAGCAAAAATCCCTGATAATTTACCCATTGTAGATGCAGACAGTTATTTTATGAATAATTTTTCTAAAGAAAAAGTACAGCAAAATATAAACGGCGATGCTGCCACTTTTAAAACCACCAGTGGTTGGAACGATAAAAAATTTTATGTGCTAATGAATGATGTAGCTGCTGGAACAGTTATAAAAATAATAGCTAGCAATCATAAAGCGGTGTATGCAAAAGTATTGGGCAGCCTACCAATCATGAAAGAAAATAATGGGTTGTTACTAAGAGTAAGTAGTGCCACTGCAGCTGCTTTAGAAATAACAGATAATAAGTTTGTAGTAACTACACACTTTTAAATTTCAAATTATGGCACAACCGCTTGTTGGTATTATTATGGGCAGTGATAGCGATTTACCTGTGATGCAAGCAGCAGCAGATTTATTGCAACAATTTGAAATTGATTTTGAATTAACTATTGTTTCTGCTCACCGCACTCCACAGCGTTTAATAGATTATGCAACTACTGCAAAACAAAGAGGTTTAAAAGTAATCATTGCAGGTGCAGGTGGTGCAGCCCATTTACCAGGCATGGTAGCAGCGGTAACTAGTTTGCCAGTTATAGGTGTACCAGTAAAATCAAGTAACAGTATAGATGGTTGGGATAGTGTACTCTCTATTTTACAAATGCCAAGTGGTGTACCAGTAGCCACTGTAGCTTTAAATGGGGCAAAAAATGCTGGCATATTAGCTGCCCAAATAATTGGAACTTATGATGTGATTATTGGCGAAAAAATAGCTATTTACAAAAAGCAACTTAATACCGAAGTTTTAGCAAAAGTGAATAAACTAAAAAATGATGGTTGGCAAAATAGTTTCGACTAATCTATGAAAGCTTAACGATTGATAACATTTTTTTAGCCAGCTTTTGCACTACTATTCAACTTCGGTGGCGTCGCACATGTTAAGCAATGAATTACTATTTAGCTTCTACCAAATGGTAGCCAATTAGTCCTCTCATTTTTTCTCAAACATCTTCAAACAAACAGGCGTTCCAACTTTTATTTCAACGCCAGTTGTGGTAAGTAATCCAGTTTGCTTATCTCTTTTAAGCACAATAATATTATCGGTATTTTGATTAGCGACTACTATAAAATTATCAGTAGGATCTATAATAAAATTTCTTGGTGTTTTACCCAATGTGGAATACAAATTAATAAAATTTAACTTGCCAGTTTCTTCATCAACACTATATGCAACAATATTATTATCGTTGCCACGATTAGTAGCATACAAAAAATTTCCATCATTACTCAAATGAATATCGGCACTGCCTTTATTTGTTCTTTTGCTAGTATCTGTACTAATGGTTTGTACTAAAGTTGTACTCCCTTTTTTGTAAGTATATGTGTTAATTACACCAGATAATTCGTTTACTACATACATATACTTTTGGTTTGGATGAAAAGCAATATGTCTTGGTCCACTTCCTGCCAGTACATTTATAACAGAATCTTTACCAGCAGTTAAAGGTGTTATTTTTGATTTTCTATTGTATTGGTACTTACTAATTTTATCTGTACCTAAATCAGTGGCCAATAAATATTTTTCATCAGGAGAAAATACAACAGTATGCACATGTGCAGCAGCTTGCCTGTCTTTTACAATACTGCTACCAGTATGCTGAATGAGTTGTTGTAATGGGGTTAAGCTGCCATTTTTATTTATCCCTAAAACCGATAAATTACCAGCAGTATAATTGGCAGTAAACAACCATTTGTTCTTTTTATCAACTGTAATATAGCATGGGGCTTCACCATTAGTTTGTTGTTTATTTATAAAACTTAGTTTGCCCGTTGCATTGTTAAAACTAAATGCACTGGCTTCATTAGGTTTTAAATTGCCGTTTTGATTTACAGCATATACAAACTTGCCATTATTACTAAATGTTAGGTACGATGGATTTTCCGTTGCGATACTATCAACAAATTTTAAAGTTCCATTTTGGCTGTTAAATACATAAACATAAATACCATTACCATTTCCTTTGCCCTTGGTATAGGTACCAACTAGCAGATAAAATTCTTTGTTTTGAGCTAAAGTTTGAAATGAAAAAAAAGCTAAGGTTATCGTCAATAACAATTTCATACGTATAATTTAAATTTTATTTCTAGAATTATATTTTCTCTTTGCCAAACGAACGATATAATTTCTGCACCGCAAAATACCCTTTTTTCTTTCTTCCATAGAAATCGATAACACTCCAACTTGCACCAGGGTAACAATCGTTAAACTGCCAAAACATGGTACCCATGCAACGTGGTTGTGCAGCTATGTGTGCAGTAATGGCTGTTGTTAAAGCTTTGGCTTGTAAAAGTTGCGTAGCTTGAATGTATTCTTTAAAACTTTTGGGGGCTAAATTATTTTGGTTCAAATACACAGCTAAACTTTTGTAGCCAGTGGGATGTTTTTGGTGCAGCTTCATTACGGTAGAAGATGTATCCCAATCCTGAGGTAAAGTAAACTGCTGTATAGTTTCAAAATTGGGCAACGCTTGCATGCCATACTCACTCATAAACCTTGGTATTTTTTGCTGATAGGTTTCTATGGGTTGCAAACCCCACCACACACCCCAATAATGGCTATCACCATGTGTCATGCTTTCTTTTTGCCCCCAACCATTTTGTGGGCTTGTAGTTATGTAAGGTTGGTTTGAATATTCTTTTACCAAAGCTGGTAATATTTGGTGAAAGAGTTTTTGATAACCATCCCAAAGTCTGGCAGAATCGGTAGGGGATAGGTTAAACTGTTTTTGCCAACCCCAATTGTGCCAAGCCTCATCAATTTCGTTATTGCCACACCAAACTACAATACAGCGGTGCTGACTTAAGCGTTTAAGGTTGTCAATTACTTCTTTCTGTACGTTTTCTAAAAAAGTACTATCGCTAGGATACATTGCTCCAGCAAACATAAAATCTTGCCAAACCATAATACCTAAGCTATCGCAAAGGGTGTAGAAATAATCATCCTCATAAATACCACCACCCCAAACACGTAGCATATTTATACCAGCTTGTTTGGCAGCTACTAATAAATTTCTGTACTTGGATTTGGTAACCCTTGGTAAAAAAACATCAGCAGGTACCCAGTTTGCACCTTTTATAAATATGGGTTTATTTTTTTGGGTGAAATAGAAAGATTGACCAATGGAATCAAAAGATTGTATTAACGCTACATTGGTATAATAAATTGTTCCTTTTGATTGAATATTTCTTTGCTCTGCATTAGAAAGGATTGTGGAATAATCAAATTTGTATGAATTTAATTTGGGAATGATTTCATTGGGAATTCTATAGGTAAATACTAACCTTTTTTTGACTACTCTGGTAATAACTGGGGTAAGCCATTTTACAGTCCCTTTTGGTTTTAGGCTTAATGATATGGTAGTATTTGTATCGATTTTATTCATTTTAATTTCACCAGATACGATTACTTCGTTTAATAGGCTGTCGCTTTTTATTTCACTAATTCTTACCAATTCAACACCAATATTTTTTTTATCCCAACTTGTAATAAACACCTTTCTCCAAATACCACAGGTAGTTAATTTGGGTGCAAAATCCCACCCAAAATGATATTGAGCTTTGCGAATGAAATGTCTATTGTTTTCGCAGGGCAATTTAATAGGAGTGAGGGTTGCTAAAGAATCTGCTATTCTATCGGCACTTTTAAAAACAATAAGTAGTTGGTTGGCTTTTCTTTTTATAAATGGTTTTATATCAACCACCCATGTTCTAAACATATTGTTGGCAATAAGAATTTGATTTCCATTCAAATAAATGTTGGCATAAGTATCTAAACCTTCAAAGGTTATTTCAATATGTTTTTTAGCGTACGTAGTTTCATTAATGTCAAAATTAATTTTATACTCCCAATCTGCTTTGCTTATCCATTGTAGTTTGGTTTCGTTGTCTCTATAAAATGGGTCTTGGATTAATTTATTATTTAGCAAATCGGTATGTACTGTACCCGGAATTGTTGCTTTATACCATATACTAGTGCCTACTTGCCTAAACTGCCAATTGGCTTTTAATTCTTGTGTAAAAGATTGCTGCCAGAAAGTAATCAAGGTACAAACCAGTAAAACGTTTTTCATACAAACATTTATTTAATCTGTTCTAGCATCATTCGTATTTCTTCTTCATCTACACCTACACTTTGCAAATTTTCATTCATACTGGGTTGGTTAAACTGCATAGCAGTAGCCAACATTTTTCTGGCAGATGAATGTAATTCTGTAGCACCTGTATAAGAGGCTATCTCTTTTATATTACTACTTCTTATGCCACTGCCTGGCATCATTATAATTCTATCGCCTGCTTGTGTAATAAGTTGTTTAATTAAATCTTTACCATCAAAAGCATTGGGTACTTGCCCACTAGTTAAAATTCTAGAGCAACCACAAGCTATTATATCTTCTACAGCTTGTGCAGCATTTACAGTTCTGTCAAATGCTCTATGAAAAGTTACTTCTAATGGGTAAGCTAATTGTACGAGTAATTTTGTTCTTTCTATGTCAACAGTTCCATTAGTATTTAGCAAGCCAATTACTACGCCCTCGTAGCCCAATTTTTTACACAACAAAATATCTTTTTGCATGGTTTCAAATTCATCTTGGGTATACAAAAAATCTCCACCTCTTGGGCGAATGATAGGAAAGACAGGAATACTTATTTTATCTTTTACCAATTTCAATGTGCCATAAGATGGGGTAGTGCCACCTTCGTTTGCATTTTCGCAAAGCTCTAAACGATTAGCACCCATTTGGTGAGCTTGTAAAGCTGATTGAAAATTAAAAACGGCTATTTCTAGAAGCATTATTTAGTTTAATATTTTTTAATTTATTAGTAAGGGAAGTTGGTTGTATTCTTGCTCAATAAAGTTTTGAAACCTGAAGTGTGCGACGCAACGATGATGCTATGAAATACATTTGCTGGCTACAAAATATATTTACTATTCATCAATACATTTTTTGTATTGGAACTGTAAACTGCAAAGTTGAAGCCTTTATGCAATGCATAACTGCCATACACACCTTTGTTGTTTACGGCTATAAAACAAACTTGTATTTCCTTGCATTTATCTCTGCCTTTTTTACTTATAAGGCGTTCAATGGCTTTTTTGCAAGCTTGCTCTGGGCTAAAACCTTGCCTCATCAATTCAACCACTAAGTGGCAGCCAGCAATTCGTATTACATCTTCTCCTTGCCCAGTAGATACAGCAGCACCTACCTCATTATCTACAAACAATCCACTACCTATTATAGGAGAATCGCCTACTCGTCCACGCATTTTAAACCCTTGCCCACTTGTAGTACAACTACCACTTAGGTTGCCATGGTTATCTAAAGCTAGCATACCAACAGTATCATGGTTGTACTCACCAGTATCTAAATAGTTGGGTGCAAATGGACCATGCTCAACGTTTTCTCTATTTATGGATGGGTGATACTGCTTTTCTTTTAGCCATTTAGCATAATTTTTTTGGGCATTTTCACTCAATTGGGCTTCTTCTAAGGTAAAACCTTCAGCAAGGGCAAATTGTTGAGCACCTTGACCTACAAGCAAAACGTGTGGTGTTTTTTCCATTACCCTACGAGCTACACAAATGGGGTGTTTTATTCTTTCTAAAAAAGCTACTGCACCGCAATTACTGTTTTCATCCATAATGCTTGCGTCAAGTGTTACAAAACCGTCCCTATCGGGGTTGGCTTCTAAGCCTACACAGCAGCTTTGCTCTTCTTCACTTACCATAACACCTTTTTCTACAGCATCAATGGCTTTTCCACCATTGCTTAATACCTGCCATGCTGCTTTGTTGGCATTAATACCAGCATCCCAAGTAGTTATTACAATGGGTTTTTGTGGTGCTTTATTTTTGCCAGTAAATGCAGATAAACCTAATGCACCCAAAGAACTTAAGTGTAAAAATTTCCTTCGTTGCATGAGCTTGATTTATTGGTGAACCGATAATTTCTTAATAATGTCATCGCTCATAACGTCTCCATATACACCATAAGCATTTATTAAAATACCTTTAAGGCTATGGTTTTTGGCTTCTATTGCATACAAAACACTCGATTCCGAAGGATCTGTATCAGCTTCAAAGCGATAATGCTCAACAATTTCAAACTCTGTAGGAGTAAGGCTTATACCAGTGCTGCTGCATTTAATGGTATCGAAAGCGATATTAAAATCTGTTGTAAAACCACGATTTTTTAAATCGTTAATGGCATCAATTAAATTGTCGTACACAGACATATATTAAAATTTGGATGAAAGTAAGAAGGATTTTTTATGTAGCCAGCATTAGTATTTCATAGCATCTTCGTTGCGTCGCACCCTTCAGGTTTCAGAACTTTATTGAGCAAAAAACAACTTCAAAAAACCCTTTCACAAATGTGGATAAAAGCCCCTAAATAACAAGCATTTTATATGGTTTTACGGCTGCCAAAAAGTATCTTCGCCATCCACAAAAAATCATAGAAAATTTAGTGTTTTAAAGCATGGAAGAAAATAACAATTTGCAACCAGAACAAACTAGCGACAACGATCGTATTATTCAGGTGAACATAGAGGAACAGATGAAAACTGCCTACATTGATTATTCAATGTCGGTTATTGTAGGTCGTGCCTTGCCCGATGTAAGAGATGGATTTAAACCTGTTCACCGCCGTGTGTTGTATGCGATGAACGAATTAGGTAATGGTAGCAGCAAGCCTTATAAAAAAAGTGCCAGAATTGTAGGTGAAGTAATGGGTAAATATCACCCACATGGCGATGCTAGTATTTACGATACATTGGTGCGTATGGCACAAGAGTTTACCATGAGGCATACAATGGTAGATGGTCAGGGTAACTTTGGTACGCAAGATGGCGACCCACCAGCCGCCATGCGTTATACAGAGGTAAGGCTTCAAAAATTTGCTGAAGCCATGTTAGAAGATATTGAAAAAGATACCGTTGATTTTCAACCCAATTTTGATGATAGTTTAGAGGAACCATCGGTTTTGCCTACACGTATCCCTCAATTATTGGTAAATGGTAGCAGTGGTATTGCTGTAGGTATGGCTACCAATATGATGCCCCACAATTTAAGTGAGGTTATTGATGGATGTATTGCTTATATAGCTAATAGAGATATTACTGCTGAAGAAATGATGCAGTATGTAAAAGCTCCTGACTTCCCCACAGGTGGCGTTATTTATGGTATGGAAGGTGTAAAGCAGGGCTTACTTACTGGGCGAGGTAGGGTAGTGGTTCGTGGTAAATGTCAAATTGATACCAAACCAAGTGGTAGAGAGCAAATTGTAATAACAGAAGTACCATATCAAGTAAGTTTAGATGGATTGACCGATAAAATTGGTCAGCTTGTAAACGATAAAACGATTGAAGGGGTATCCAACGTAAACAACGAAAGTAATAAACGCGAAGGCACAAGAATTGTAGTTGATTTAAAAAGAGATGGTGTAGCTAATGTTATTATAAATCAAATATTTAAGTATACTGAACTACAAACAAGTTTTGGTATTAATAATGTAGCCATTAGCAAAGGCAGACCCAGAATTTTTAACACAAGAGATTTAATAGCAGAGTTTATTGAGTTTAGAATGGAGGTTGTGATACGCCGTGCTAAATTTGAATTAAAGAAAGCTGAGGATAGGGCTCATTTATTAGAAGGCTACTTAAAAGTAATTGCCGATAAAGACCATTTAGATGCTGCAATTTCAATCATTAGAGGAAGTGGTACACCTGAGGAAGCTAAACTAGGGTTAATTGATAAGAGTGTAACCGATAGTTGGTTTTTACCTTCTACATTATTCAACGAAAGTTTTGGCTTGCATTATACACAAGGTGTTGGTTTATCAGAAAAACAAGCACAAGCTATATTAGAGCTTCGTTTACAACGCCTTACGGGTATGGAACGTGAAAAAATCATTGAAGAATTTAATGGTTTGATGATTACAATTGGACGTTTGAAAGATTTACTTGCGAGTGAAATTCTTCGTTTTGAATTAATCAAAACAGAATTAGAAGAGATAAAAGCAAAATTTGGTGAACCGAGAAGAAGCGAAATTCAATTTTTAGCCGATGAAGTAAACATGTTGGATTTCATTAAGGAAGAAGATGTTGTGATAACTATTTCACATTTAGGCTACATCAAACGTACTACAGCCAGCGATTATCGCCAACAACGTAGAGGTGGGCGTGGAGCAGTTGGTAGTAAAACTAGAGAAGAAGATTATGTAGAACACTTGTTTGTGGCATCTACCCACGACACGATGCTCTTTTTTACTGAAAAAGGTAGATGTTATTGGCTTAAAGTGTATGAAATACCAGAAGGAGAGAAGCAAAGTAAGGGGAGAGCCATACAAAATATGATTCAGCTGCCACCAGATGATAAGATAAGAGCCATTATCGATGTAAAAGATTTAGACAAAAAAGAAACATTAGAAGGTAGGTATATTGTGCTTTGCACTAAAAAAGGTATTATTAAGAAAACAGATTTAGAAGATTTTAGTCGACCAAGGGCTAATGGGGTTAACGCAATAACCATTAATGAAGGAGATGAATTGTTAGAAGCCAAACTAACCGATGGCAACAGTGAGATAATGATGGCAGTAAAAAGTGGAAGAGCCATTCGCTTTCCTGAAGAAAAAGTACGTGCAACAGGTAGGGGGGCTATAGGTGTATTTGGTATAGAAGTAGATGATGCAACTGATGAAGTTGTTGGTATGATATGTGTAAGTAGAGACGATAAATCTAAAACCGTTTTAGTAATAAGTGAAAGAGGTTTTGGAAAGCGTACACCATTGGTAGATGAAGATGGGGTAGATGTGTATCGTATAACCAATAGAGGTGGTAAAGGAGTAAAAACCATTAACGTAACTGAAAAAACAGGCAGATTAGTAGGTATTTTAGATGTAAGTGAAAAAGAAGATTTAATTATCACCTGCCATAGTGGTATTACCTTGAGAACTTCTATTGCAGCAATAAAAACAGCAGGAAGGGCTACACAAGGTGTTACATTAATAAGGCTAGATGATGGAGATGCAATAGCAGCAATATCTAAAATAGAGGAGCAAGAAGAGGAAATTGTAGAAACAGTTATAGAAGATACAGCTACTACCTCAGAAGAAGAGTCCCCAAATGATAACGAACAGCCAGAAACCGGTAATGAAACCAATGATACATCAAACCAATAAAATCAATTACTTTTTTATGAAGAAGTTTTTAACGATTGCAGCTTTAGTTTTTTATTCAATCACAACTGCACAAAAGCTTGATAATGTGCAGAAAAATTTTGTAATACTAAAATACGAAGATGCAAAAACTGAGATAGATAAAATATCCACAGATGCCAATTTTGCCAATAAACCAGAGGTTTTATTGTGGAAAGCTAGGATATATGCTATCTTATTTGCTAAAGAATCATCTAGAGCAAAATATCCAAATGCTGGTATTACTGCTTTTGAAGCATTCAGCAAATATGTAACTGCTGACCCAGAAACTAAAATACTTGGCGAAACTAATAAGTTGCCCAATATAGGTTCTGTATTAGATGATATTTACACTACTTATGGCAACTTAGCTGCTACTTGTTTTAATAAAAAAGATTGGGAATGTGCTTTTGAAAACTATAAAGCCACAGCAGCTATGGGAGAATTACTTACCAAATATAATTGGAAACAAAACAACCAAACACTTGATACACTTTCCGTTTTTTATGCTGGTTACTCTGCAGAGCAATTAAAGAAGAAAGAAGAAACTGTGAAGTATTATAGTTTGCTAGCCAATCAAAAAATTGGTGGTGAAGAAAAAGAGTTTGTGTATGATTATTTAACCACTCATTTTATGCAAACAAAAAACTTAGAAATGGTGAGTAAATATGCTGCAATTGCTACGCAATTATATCCAGCTAATGCTTCTATTTGGCATAAAAGAGAGTTATATACCATGCAAGAAGCTCTTCCTCTTGAAGAAAAAGACAAGCGTTTTATTGCAGGCAAAGCTCTTGGTAACTTTACAGCAGATGATTATGTTTCTTATGGTGATATGTTTACAACATTAAATAAAGATGAAAAAACAAATTTAGATAGTGCAAAAAAAGAGTATTACCATGTGAAAGCAATAGAAGCCTATATATCAGCTTACGAAAAAGACATAAAAAACGCCATATCTGCTTACAACGTAGGGGTACTTACTAATGCTCAATTTGGTACGTACGATGAAAGGCAAATTGCATACCGCCGTTTATTGCAAGATTTAAACAGTAATAAAACTGTAGAAAAAGATCCAAAAAAGAAAGTAGCAGCCGAAGCTAATTTTAAAAAGAAGGCTGATGCACTTAAAGCAGAAATTGCAGCTATAGATAAGCCTAAAATGGAGAAAGCTAACATTGCTATTGAGTGGCTAGAGAAAGCATTCGCACAATTTGATGCCAACCCCAACCGTACAAAAGAGGAAACAAGGTGCTTAAGACAGAGTATAGATAATTTAGCAGAATTGTATGGCTACAAAAGAGACAAAGTAAAAACAACAGATCCAAAGGCTTATGATGCTTATGATGCAAAATATAAAAAATACGATGCGTTGCATGGCAAATACTAATCTTACCTATTTAATAAACAAACCTCCTTCAAAATCGAAGGGGGTTTCTTTTATGTTAATCAAGATTTAATAACTTAACATAATATTAATTATAGGTTAATTGGATACGGTCTTTTTTTAAGTGCATCCGTATGTTGAGATTTTTTATTTTAAAACTTATCCTAGTAAAACGATATTTAATTCTACTCAAAAACAAAAAGCCTTGATAAATTAAAAGGCTTTTAGAATATTTCCATTTCGATTCTTACCATAAATTTCTAGGACACCAATCTCCGAATCTATTGCCTAGTAAAAAACCAATCATAATTTCATGGGAACCCTTGCTTACTGTATTTAAACGAGAAGTGGTTAAATCGTAGCTATAACCAAAGTTAATAGTGCTATTAAAGTTAAAACCTAACATACCAGTAAAGCCATCATCTACCCTATAACCTGCACCTGCCCAAAGTATGTCTCTATATAAAAATTTAGCATTGAAATCTATACCAATTGGCGATGGGCTTATGTATTTTATCATTACCGAAGGCATGAAACTAACATCATCACTTAAAAACATACGATAACCACCAGTTAAAAAAAGATGTGGTACAAGTTTTCCGCCATCTAACCTCACAGTATCTTCAGTAAACTTCAATTTAGAGGGGAAAACGTTTTGTGCTGCTAAACCTAAAAAGTATTTGTCGTTGTACATCCATAAGCCCAAGCTTACATCTGGAGAAACCTTATTTAAGTAACCGCTACCTGCAACTGCTGGGTCAACTGGTACTTCAAATTGAAGCTTACCAGTGTTTAAGGTCATGTTTTGAACTCCAGCAGAAATGCCCATTGATAAACTTGTTCTTTCGGTAATGCCTAAATGATAAGCATAGGTAAGCGAAGCAGAAAAACGGTTTAATGGTCCAGTTCTATCATTTAATATTGTAGCCCCAATACCACCATGAGGTTCTGCCTTAGTATAATCTAGCCAATAAGCTTTGCCTCTTGGGTTTTCGCCAGCAGCTCTCACGGTAGTTGCATTTTCTCTTTCATAATCACGCTTTTTAGTGGGTGCATGAATCGTAAAATAAGTAGTTACAGGAGCACCATCTAAACCCACCCATTGGGCACGATGACTAATTTTGACATCGGTATAGTTTTCTATACCTGCAACAGCAGGGTTGATAATGTAGTTGTTAAGTACATACTGTGTGTAATGTGGACGCTGTTGGGCGTTTGCTGACAATACCAATGCAATTGCTGAAACAAGAATCAGTTTTTTCATTTTCTCAACGGTTATCTATTTTCTACAAGACTTTAATAAACACCAAAAGGCTGTTTGGGCTGGTAAATTTAATGAAATTGTACAATGTACAGCCTTAAAATTAGGTAACGATTGCAGCCAACAAACTTTATCGGCAACTATTTTAAAATAGTTATACTACCGCTTAATTGTTTTCGACCATTGCCTGGATTGACTATATAATAATAAGTAGCTACTGGCAATGGAGAACCTTTGAAAGATCCATCCCAGGGCGTTGTATAACCTTTACTACTAAACACTTTTTGTCCATACCTATTAAATACTTCTACCGTAGCCTCAGGATAGCTTTCTAAGTATTTAATGTTCCATTTATCGTTTATTCCATCTCCATTAGGTGAAAATGCATTGGGTATTATCGGGGTTTTTAATACTTTTATAAATACATTATCTGACTTTGAGCAACCGCCTAATGCAGTAACTGTAAGTGTGTAAGTTATATCGTTTTGAGGATAGATAATGGTGGGGCGTAAAACATTTGGGCTATCCAAATAGAGAGTTGGCAACCAAGCATATTGCAAATTATTGCCAGTAGCTGTTGCTTTTAAAATGCCAGTACCATCTTGTAAAACAAACAAATCTGGGCCAGCATCTACTACTGGGTAGGAATGCACAGTTACTGGTTTTATCATAGTATCGCTTACGCAACCTTTCGCATCAAAAGCAAATAACTTTACACTAAATGTATTGGCATTTGTATAGATATGAGATGGATTTTTTATCGTTGATTGTCCACCATCGCCAAAACTCCATTGCCAGCTATTGATACTGCCATTGCTGCTGGTGCTTGCATCTGAAAAGTTAAAGGTAGCTCCAATACATACTTCAGCAGTGTTAGGATTTATGGTAAAGTCTGCATGAGGCTGAGGGTATATGGTATTAATTGGCTTTGTTAGTGAATCTATACAACCATCTACAGAAGTAACTTTTAATTGTACATTGTATGGTCCAACTGCAAAATATTGATGCGTTGGGCTTTTTACTATATCCGTTCCGCCATCGCCAAAACTCCAGGCATAACTAAATTGAGATTGTGTTCCATCGGAAATTTTCGAAGTGTCGTTAAACACACCGTTGCCATCGGGCAAGCAAATATTTGGAATTGTAAATCCAACTAATGGCAGGGGATGTACAACAATTTGTTTAATTACAGGCAAACTTATACAACCTGTATCACTAGTTACTTTTAGGGTTACATTATAATTACCTACAGTTACATACGTTTTACTAAACGAGCTATTATTATTTCTAACCTGAGTTGTGCCATCGCCAAAGCTCCAACTCCAACTAGAAATAGAATTAAAGTTAGGAATTGACGTATCACTAAAAGTAATACCATTTCTTTCGCAGGTAGGCAAAGTATATCCCCAAACAGCTATAGGTAATGCATGTACGTTTACTGCTTTTACCATAGTATCACTTACACAACCTTTAGAATCGTATGCAAATAACTGCACATTAAAACTAGATGCAGTAGCATAAGTATAAACTGGATTATTAATTGTTACAGTATTACTTCCATCGCCAAAATTCCAGTTCCAACTTACAATCCCTCCATTACTGCTAGCACTGGTACTCGTAAAACCAAATGGGCGACCTAAACAAACATCTTTAGTTGAGGGATTTACTGTAAAATCGGCATGAGGTTGAGGGTAAATGGTATTGATTGGTTTGATTAATGAATCTATACAACCATCTACCGAAGTAACTTTTAGTTTTATGTTAAAAGGCCCAGCAGCAGTAAATTGATGCACAGGATTTTTAATAAAATCAGTACCTCCATCTCCAAAATTCCAATCATAGGTGAACTGTGCTTGGGTAGCATCGGGTATTGACGAAGTATCAGTAAATGTACCTATACCACTTGGCAAGCATACATTAGGTACAATAAATCCTACTCTGGGTAAGTAGTGTACAGCGATTGGTTTTGATAAAGGCAAACTGGTACATCCACTATCAGTTTTTACAATTAAGCTAGCGGAATAATTGCCTGCTAACAAGTATCTTTTCGTAAATGTATTTCCATTAGTTCTAGTTTGATTGGTGCCATCACCAAAATCCCATTTCCATGAAGTAATGTTACTATAATTTGCAAGTGAAGAATTGTTAAAGCTAATATCATTTTTTTCACAAGTAGGGGAACTGTAATTCCAAATAGCAGTTGGCGATGGCCAAACAGTTATTGGTTTAGTAACACTATCTCTACAACCTGCTATAGAATTACTAATGTATAAATATTGAATGTTAAAAGTACCTGCCCCGCTACTAGCAGGATTAAATAAGCCTGTAGAATTAACACCTGTTCCACTGTAGGTAAATGCACCAGGAACATTACCAATTTCGTTTGCTTGGGTTATTTGTCTTGGATTAGATTCTAAACAAATACCAGGCATGGTTTGAAAACTTACTTTAGGGCTAGCATAAATGGTTACATTTTTTGTTTTAATACTAACACAAGTGCCACCTGAAAAGGCTACAAATCGTATTGTATAAGTTTTAGAAGCTGGTTGCTGAAAATTTGGATATGTATTTGAATAAACACCATTAGGTTGAGGATCATTATCAGTAAACTTAATAGTTGGGTTATTTGCATAATCCCAATATATCTCCAGTTTAGTAAGCCATCCAAAATCTACTAAACTTGTATTTTGAATTTTTACAGGAAGATTACTACACAAAGTATTTGGCGTTAATATGTTAAAGTCTGCAACTGGTATCGATCCGTTTACAGTAAATGGTGATGTTAATGAATCAATACAACCAGCACCAGAAGTAACTTTTAATTTTACTTGATAATTTGCTGCCTTATTAAATTTTGTACTGGCATTTTTAATAGTAGAAGTTGATGGTGTAGGTCCTGGAGTAACACCAGTCAAATTAAACTCCCAAGCATAAGTAAAAGCTGCTTGTGTTCCATCTGCAATTTTAGAAGTATCAATAAATACTGCAGCTGCATCTGCTAAGCAAACTTCTGGTAATATAAAGCCTACCTGTGGTAAAGGACGAATACTTAAAACTTTTGCTAATGTATCGCTTTTACACCCTTTATTAGTCTCAACCATATGTTTTACAGTATAGTTGCCCCAAGTGATATAAGATTGATTAAACGCATTATTATTGTTAAAATTATTTACCACACCATTCCCCATATCCCAATACCATCTTGCAATGTTACCTACACTAGGTAATGAGACTGTACTGAACTGTACGATATTCTTTTCACACAAAGGATTAGTATTAATAAACTGAGCTTGTGGTAAAGGGTTAATAATAAGTGGTACAGTAGCAGTATCGCTAAAACAACCTTTATCCGTTTTAAAATACATTTTAGCAGTGTAGGAGCCTGCAGCACCATACCTATATTTATAGGAAGATAGAGTGTCTACAAAATTCCCTCCTCCTATCGCATTTCTATTCCAATACCAATTAGAAATGGTATTACCAGCACCAGGGTTACTTGTATTTGTAAATAAAGTGCTATCTCTTAAACAGGTTTCTGGGGTTACAGTAAAACTTGCCAAAGGTGCGGGATAAACCGTGGTTAAGTTTTTAATAGAATCGTTAGTACATCCATATTGAGAGGTAGCTGTAAGTTTTACTAAAAAAGGTCCAGTACTAGTATAATTATGTACACCATTAAAAGTAGTTGCAGTGCCACCATCGCCAAAGTTCCAGTCATAAGTTACTGTGTTTAAAGTTCCATCAGCAATTGTGGTAAGATTATTAAAAATAGAAGCACCAATAGGTAGGCAAATTGTAGGCAAACTGAAATCTGGCACTGGTAATGCGTGAATATTTAGCACCGTATTAATGGTATCGCTTTTACAACCTTTATTGGTTTCTACCATATGTTTTACAGTAAAATTGCCCCATGCATTATATGTTTGATTAAAAGGGTTGTTATTGGTGAAATTATTGACTATAGTATTTCCCATATCCCAATACCATTTTGTGATATTACCAACATTAGCAACAGATGTAGTTGTAAAACCAATATTACGCAACTCACATAGAGGACTTGTAGTAGTAAACGACGCAGTAGGTAATGGATTAACTAATGTTGTTTTGGTCATTGTATCACTTATACACCCTTTATCCGAATACACAAATAATTTAACAGTATAAGAAGAATTGGCACTTGAATATGCATGTTTTGGGTTTTGAACTGTATCGATACTTGCATCACCAAAATCCCAACGCCATTTAGTAATAGTACTTCCAAAGCCATTACTAGCATCTGTAAATAAAGTGGTATCTCGCAAACAAACTTCTGGGGTTACTATAAAATCTGCTGTTGGTCTTGGGTAAATAGTACTTAATATTTTAGTGGTATCCTTTGTACAACCATAAATAGAAGTTGCTGTAAGTAGCACATTAAAAGGACCTACATTAGAATAAGTAGTACTTGGGTTTAATAAAGTTGATGTATTACCATTACCAAAATTCCATAAATAAGTAATGGTGGCCTGACTAGCATCGCTTATAGTGGTAGCATTGGTAAACTGTGCTGAACCTGCAGGCAAGCAAACTGTTGTAGGCAACACAAAATCTGGTATTGGCTTTGGACGAATATTGATGACTTTTGAGAAAACTACACTTTTACAGCCTGTATTGTTTTCTACCTGTAGTGTTACCGTATATGATCCAGCAGCTGAGTAAGTGGTAGTTACATCGGCATTGGTAAGGTTGGTTACTTGCGTACCATTACCCAAATCCCAATACCATTTTACAATGTTGCCCCCATTAATGTATGATGAATCTGAGTAGGTAATTATATTTCCTATACAAGTAGTATCGCTTACTTTAAATTTAGCAGTAGGCTGGGCAGCCAATGTTATTGGTTTTGTAGTATCTGCTACACAGCCAATATCTGTAATAGAACGAAGACGAACATTGTAAGTACCAACAGAAGCATATTTCTTTATAGGATTTTTTACGCTATCAACTCCTCCATCTCCAAAAGTCCAGTTCCATTTTATAAACTGCCTTCCAAAGCCATTGCCAGCATCAAAAAACTTTACAGAGTCTGATAAACAGCCAGAATGTGTATAGCTCCAATCAGCTATGGGTGGATCGTAAACTACTACATCGTAGCTTATTTCTTGAACGCCACTACAGCCATCTGGTGTAGGATTATTAGCTATTACTTTTACTGGGTACGTACCTGCGGCTCCAAATGTATAAATGCCAGACAATTTAAAGAGATAAAGTGTTTTACCATCTCTTACAAAAACACTATCAGGTATTGGTGTGTTGCTAATTATGGTTGAATTAGGGGTTAAGTTGGGATTACTATTAAAATCCCAAGTTAAAGCGGTGGGCAAATAAGGTAGAGTAATTGAAAAGTAAAAGGGTGTATTTTTACAAGTTGAAGGAAAATTAACAGTCGCATACTGATTTTGAAGTGATACGTATTGATATAAATCGATTACATTAGTACCTGCATTATAACCATAGCTTTCTGCACTTCCAAAACCATAAGCAATTGCATTAAAACCAGTATCTGAATAAAGTGAATGGGATGCATTAGAAGTTACTGGAAATGAAGCATACGAATAATTTGCATCTCTGGGGTGAACGGTAAAGCTTCCTGATTGAAAAACACCATCCAACTTAAAACTATTTATACCTGTGTTTTTGATGATTACATTAATATAGCTTTGAAGAATTAAATTCTTATTTGCAGAGTAAAGGGTAATATTATTAATCGTTTGTTCTACTGGACTTAAAAATATCATTTCTGGGTCACCGCCAGGAGAAACACTAGGGTTTCCTTCCATACCTTGTGTAGTGCAATATTGAGCTACAATAACCGGTTTGTCAGCTTCTATTAAATTGGGTGCTGCGGTACTAGTAGTAATACTTGCACTACTATTTCTAAATTGGTAATAAAAACCATTAATTAAACTAGTAGTTGGAATAATAATACCATTTAATTTGACCACAGTCGTAGGGTCAGAAACACAAACTCTATAAAAATTATTTGGTTGAGAGCCGGTTGGGCTAGTTAAATACCTTTTTCCCCAAGCATTCGCAGGAAAAGCTTGAGCAAATAAATTATCAGCACTACCACTAGCAGTGGTAGTGCCACCAGGTGTAGATACACCAATACTCGTTTTACCAGCACCAGAAAAAACTGCAATTCGCTTACAACCTCCACCCGTACCTGTACTAACAGATCTTATTCTCGAACCTGTTAAATCTGTACCTGAATTGCCAGAAGTGGTGCCAAAAACACTGTATACTTGACCTTTATTAAGTGTAATAGTAAAAGGAACACCAGATGGCTTGTTATTTTTATTGGCTGCAGATGGTGTTATTTCTACTGTTGTGTTATCCTCTGTAGCTATTACAAAGAAAAAATTATTTGCGAAGTTTGCATTTGAGTTTTGGGTAAAACTGATAGCATAATAATCTCTTCCAAGTGTATTAGTGGGAAAAAGCAATGATGCTCCCGATACACTTGAGTTGTAAATGTGAGCATAGGCTACAATAGGTTGATTACTGTACAAGTGAATACCTCTATTAAAAAATCCAGTATCATTAATTCTACAATCTTGGGTACCAGTTTTGGGTAAAGGATTTGTAACAGTAACTTGATTAGCAGTAACCGTATAATTTTGACTGTATCCTAATGCAGGAATCTCAACAGTAACATTTGCGTTTACATTCGAAGTCAAGTAAAGAATCATGTCTTGAGCATTTACTTGAGCACCAGTAACACCTGCACCCATGTTTACATGATAGCCATAACCCAACCAAAAATCCTTTCCCTTATTTGAGAAATCTTGTGCAAACGTTATACACGTAAAAAAAACAAATAAAGTACTGATGAATAATCTTTTGTTCATAAATGGGCAGTAGTGAGGTAATAACTTGGCAAGACTGCAATATACTTCTTTCGTTTAAGTTACTTCCAAAATCAATTGAGTAGAAGATGCAATTAATGGCAATATTGATGCTTCTAACTCAAAAAAAAAGTAAAAATTCTTGCCTAATAATTATTTCCAATACAAAAAAAATTACTATTTAAAGTTATAATTTTAAAAAAATATGTAAACAAT
>JAYVRD010000186.1:0-6163 GCA_043776595.1 Chitinophagaceae bacterium
GGAAGACGAGAAAACAAATTGATGGAAGCAAAAACTTTACTTCCTTCTCTCATAACCAAACAATGCGATATAAGCAATATCGAACAACGTAGAGAACTGTTTAACTTTTGCATCAAAGAATATCCTGCCATAAACATATTGGTAAATAATGCAGGCATTCAACGAGAAATAGATTTTAGAAAAGGCGAAACGGAATATTTAAATGGTGACAGTGAAACCTCCATAAATTTAGAAGCAACATTTCATTTAACAGCACTTTTTACACCACATTTTATGAAGCAAAGTGAAAGTGCTATCATAAATGTTTCGTCAGGTTTAGGACTTGTGCCTTTGGCAATTGTTCCAGTTTATTCAGCCACAAAATCTGCTCTACATTCTTTTTCAATTTCACTACGCAAACAGCTAGAAAGCACAACTGTAAAGGTTTTTGAAATACTGCCACCAATAGTTGATACAGATTTAGACAGAGGTGCAAGAGATAAACGTGGGCAAATTGATAAAGGCATTTCAGCGGAAAATGTAGCTATTGAAAGTGTAAATGCAATTGAACAAAACAAATTTGAAATTCCAATCGGCATTGTAAAAGTGTTGCGAATTGGTTCGAGAATAAATCCAAAACTATTTTTGAAAATCATTAATAAAAAATCCCCAATACAACCGTTATGACACAACCCAAACAACCCAAAAAGTGGAAAATGGCTCTACTAACTTGGTGTATTATTTATCCACTCATCAATATACTTTTTGCTTTGCTAATGCCACATATTGGGCATTTGCATAATTTGATAAAGACACTTATTATGACAGTAATTTTAGTACCAATAATGGGCATCTTAATTGGACTTGCACAAAAGCGATTTGCTGATTGGCTAACAAGGTAAGAAAAGAAAAAAGGCATATAACAGGGGTTTGCCAAAATACGAGCAGACGGAAGTCATCTTTTTTCCTCGCAGAGTCTCCTTTAGGGACTCTGCGATTTTATGTAATGAGCTTGATAAGTTTGTATAATTCTTTGTCCATATTCTGTAATCTTCGCGTATGCATACTCATTTTGTCTGCATCAATCTACTACATAATAAAAGCTACATAGCACTACACAGTTTAACATGTGCCCTTCGGCATGGCTCAGGATAAACTTGCAACCGCTGCCCAATACATATTCTACAGCCCGCCAAAAAAAAATTACCTAGTAGCTAGTTTTCTACGGAAAAATTTAGCTTGGCTTTTAATATTTAATTGGTATAAAATAAAAATGCAAAGCCTATTTTTGTTTTCATACATAAACGATATGAAACAATTTGTAGCCATTTTTAGTATAGCTTTTACAATTGCTTGTAACAACGATAAACCTACCACGCCGCCAGAGGAAACTGTGCCCCAAATACCAAGCATTAACTACAGCATTGTAAAAACCTACCCACACGATATTACTTCTTTTACAGAAGGATTAATTTGGCAAAATGGTTTTTTGTACGAAAGCACAGGCAATCGTGGCAAAAGCAAACTACTTAAAAATGATATGGCTACTGGGAAGCCTGTACAAGAATTAAAGCTAGAAGACCAATACTTTGGCGAAGGCATTGCCATACTCAATAATAAAATTTACCAACTTACCTACGAAGAACAAAAGGTTTTTGTGTACGACTTGGTTACATTTAAAAAAATAAAAGAATTTGCGTGGACGACTGGCGAAGGTTGGGGCATGACAACAGATGGCAAGCAATTAATACTAAACAACGGTGGCAGTAACTTATACTTTGTAAACCCCGAAACATTTGCTATAGAAAAAACAGTACCTGTAACAGATAACTATGGCCCAGTGGGTGCCATCAACGAAATGGAATATGTAGATGGTGTTATTTACTCAAACATTTGGATGACAGACAACATCATTAAAATAAACCCTAGCAGTGGAAAAGTAGAGGCCAGAATAGATTTAAAAGGCTTGCTTGAAAAAAATGGAATGACAGCCGACACAGAAAAAGGTGGCTTTTTAAATGGCATTGCCTATAACCCAAATACCAAAACATTTTATATTACAGGTAAGCTGTGGCCAGCCATTTTTGAAATGAAGTTTTTTTAAAAATTTGATAGTTGTTTAATTTTTACATCTTATAGCATAGCTAGCGAAAAATTGTTCTTAAACTTAAGTTTTTAGAAGGAGAATTGATTATATAAACAAAGATTATGTAGCTACTGAACCTTTTGTTTACTTGCACTCGTTGGTGTTTATAATATACCTCTTTCATAATTCAAAAAATCACTTTTAGAACGTCATTGCGAGGCACTAAACTGAATTATGAAAGAGGTATTAATAAAACCAATAAATAAACCCAGTAGCAGCCTAGTTTTTTCATCAGCAGGCTTAAGAACCTACTTGAAATAATACAATGTTGGTGCAAAACACCCAAAATTGGCGAAGACCGAAGCTAAGAAGACCAATTAACTACAGGATAGGTTGGTTTGTTGTTCTCTTTCTTTAACCCTCAGGAGTCCTCTAGGGAGAGACTCTGAGGCGAAGGTTTAAAATTTAGCTTACGTTTTAAGATGTAGTGATAAGTTAAAGAAGACTCTGCGGAGAATAAAAGCCAACCCTCTACTACAAGAGTTAATCCAAATACAAGGGGTAAAAAAATAAAAAATATATGGATGCACCTAAAAACGTCGAATTAGAAGTCAGTAAAGCTAAATATTGATATGCGTAAAATTATTGTAAAAACAATCATAATCTTTTGTTCGTGTGTTGTTGCTGTGCCAGCAATTGCACAATTAAATGGTCTTAAGTTGCATTCTAAATATACTTATTTATATAAAAGATATAGAATAAACGAAATTTCTCAATATGAACACACCGTATTCCAAAAAAGGAAAATTATTAAATTTCGCGTTGACAGTATTATTTTATTACAAGGAAGAAATAGAAAACTGTTTATTTTATCTAAGTGTATCAATTCAATGATGTTTAACACAACAGTTCGTGTAGAAGAAAAAAAGAAATCTAAGTTTAATGTTTTTGATTTCGACCCTGAATATCTTACTGATGGAGTTGAAGATCAATCATACCAACAATCTACTATTTTATATCAGAACGATTCTTTAATATATACTATTACCGTCCCAAAATTATTTTTTATAAAATATCTTCATGAAAGAAATTATATAAAGAAACTTGATTCTACTTTAACCAAGATGTATGACGCTTCAGAGCCTGATGCCATAAACAATCAGTTTATTGATTTCGAAGAGTATTATTTCCCCATTTATCCTTTTTTATCATTCAAAATTGAGAATGATAGAAACTGCAATTTTTATTTGCGGAAAAAAATATATTTTACACCAAAAGATAAAAAAATCGAAAAAAAAGAATTTAATAGAATAATAAAATCAAGAATTATTGGAAATATTCAATTACTTGAAAGCATAATTGAAGATGCCGTTAGCTCGGCTACCACGAAACATTATCGTTATGAAAATATCATTCGATTAATTAAAATTGATTGATAATATATTCTCAGTAAGATTGCAATGCGATTGATGGTGTCCCCCTTATGCAGGCTGATGAATGTAAAATCTCCCAGCACTGCATTGGCTGGTGCCGCTACTATTGGCAGTATCGGGTAACTTAAGCTAATCTCTAGTTTTAATCGAATACCATTTATTGAAATCAATCAATATCTTTTTATTCGATTTTAATTTATACCCAGGTTTCCATTTACATTTAGAAATAATAAATAAACGAATTTCTTTTAAATCATCGGTCGTGGGAGAATTTCCATCTTCATCCAAAGAAAAATTGATTTTTTGAGGCGACCCGTATTTGTTTATTTCAACGCCAATCACGAAATAGGAAAGTCTGTTTATTACTGAATTAAACTTTTTTCTTATTAAATCTTCAAACTTTAAGCTATCTTTAAATTTTGGTTCAACAACATTTTCATGAATAATCCTTGCCGAATCTTGGCTAAAAGATTTTATAGTGAACAAAACAACAAAAGCCAGTAAAATGTATTTAATTTTCACGTTTACTATTTTTCAAATGAAAATGTTTTGCCAGTTCTCTCTAAAGTTATGCTTCCGATAGATGATGTACCCTTTTTAAATGAAAATTTGTAGTTAGTTGGTGTTCTTCGCTTCGGTCTTCGCCAATGTTGGGTGTTTTGCACCAACATTGTATTGTATTAGGTTCTCCACACCTACTATTTCACCAATACATTTCCTGAGAGTCGAATATACATCACTCCTCCTTTTATATGTTTTAATAAAGGTATCATTTGTAAGGCTTGCGTTGAAGATTTTTATTGGCAGTGCAGCGGATTAGACATATGTACACAAACGCTTCTCGTTGTTCGTAAAGATTAATAATAAACTAATAAAAAAATCCCGAAACTTGCGTTTCGGGATTTGTGCCCACGACTGGATTCGAACCAGCACATCCTTTCGAATACCACCACCTCAAGGTGGCTTGTCTACCAATTTCAACACATGGGCAGGTTGCAAATGTAATGGTGAAAAATAGAAATGTGAAATGCGAATTTTAGTCTTATACTTATTCCAAATTTTGAATGTACGATGTAACTGTAGCTTAATAGAATTAGAAAAGTTGGTTACTAAAAAAACAAGCATCAAACACTTATCTTCTCATACACAATAAACTCACCACCCTGCAATTCAAAAAATTCTTTGCCGATAAATTCAAAACTCAACCCCGAAAAAATATTTCTAAAACTTCCCTGCAGCCATCTATGCTCTGCACCAACTATTACTTTATTTTCAACAGATAGGTTTAGTATTACCAAAACCACATCTTCATCTTTTCTTCTTAAATAGGCCATTACGCTTTGCTGTTGTGTGGGTAGTATAAAAGTTTCGCCTTGGGCTATGGCTTTTGTTTGGTGTAGCGTTAATATTATTTTATAAAATTCCTGCAGTTGCAATGGTTTTTGCCACTCTATTACATCCTTATCAAAAAATTGCAAACGTTTTTTATTGGGAGATTCTTGTCCACTATAAATTAGTGGCATACCATTCCAAGTACAGGTAAATACAGCCATAGCTTTGGCAGCATTACCATATTTTTCATACTCTGTTCCGTTCCAACTATTTTCATCGTGGTTGGTAGTAAAAAATAATTTTTGAGACTCTTTGGGGTATTGAGAATACGCATGCAACACATCGTACACATGACTAAGTGCTGCATTACCTTCAAAAAATTTACTTGTTACATGCATCCACTCCCATGCATACGTTACATCAAACACATTGTGGTATTCCACCACCTCACATTCTGCCAACCAAAATAAGGGTTTTATGGCATCGCAGGCCAGCCTTGCATCATTCCAAAAGTCTAAAGGAACCAAATGTGCCATATCGCATCTAAAGCCATCAATATCAAAGTTTGTTACCCAAAATTTCATGGCAGCTACCATGGCAGTTCTCATAGCTTGCATGCTATAATTCAAATCAATCACATCGTGCCAACCATTTTTTTCTGTAAAATTTCCAGCGGCATCTTTTATATACCATTCAGGATTATTATCTACCCAGTCATGCTGCCAACCAGTATGATTGGCCACCCAATCAATAATAATTTTCATACCTAAGTTGTGGATAGCATCTACCAAATTTCTAAAATCTTCAAAGCTGCCAAACTCATCATTTGTTTTTACATAACTGCTACAAGCGTAGTAACTACCTAGCGTTCCTTGTTTTACTTTTTGGCTTATGGGTGTTATGGGCATTAGCCAAATTATTCCTACACCCATGTC
Source organism: Chitinophagaceae bacterium (assembly GCA_043776595.1). GTDB lineage: Bacteria > Bacteroidota > Bacteroidia > Chitinophagales > Chitinophagaceae > UBA1930. Next base: position 5,766 of record JAYVRD010000186.1, read on the forward strand.
TTTTAATCTTGGTAAGTGTTGGGCAAAGGCAGCAAACGTACCTTCTGCAGTGTATTGTCTAATATTTACTTCATAAATATTATTGCCATTAGCCCAAGCTATGGTAGAAAAATGATTAGCCATGAGTTGTGTATTGGTGAACAAAATACGATAAGAAGTTGAAAGTTAATAGACCATAAAAGGTAGTTTATTTGATCATTTTTTTTTGGTAGCCAGCAGTGGTATAAAAATTTAGCTTCAGTTGCGTCGCACATGTAAGACAATAGAATAAACATTGGGCTTTTCTTGCCCACAGTATTAATGTGTGCGTGTGATGAGAAAATTTGTAACCTACAATTTTTAAGTATTGGTGAGAAAAGCCAAATAGACATCCATAGCTAAACATGTGCGACGCAACC
>JAYVRD010000187.1:0-6117 GCA_043776595.1 Chitinophagaceae bacterium
TGCATACTGCCTTTACTACATAAGTGCCTGCCGATAACCCTGATACATTGATTTGGACATTGTTATCGCCGGCGGCTACTGTTTTTGTTTGCTGCAATACTATTTTGCCTGTAACATCGCTCACTACTATTCTCACTTGCTCGGCTGTGGGGCTGCTTAGTATCATGTTTAATCCTTGTACCGTTGGGTTGGGGTATACATTACTGATCGTTAGTACACTTGCCTTCGCTCCTTTTAGCAATACTGTTGGGCTATAGCTGCCTTTGCCATCTCTATCTATTTGTTTTAAACGATAGTAGTTATTACCCAACAATGGTTTTACATCATCGTAGCTATAGGTTAGCTGGCTATTACTATTGCCATTTGTTGCTTTGCTGCTTACATAACTTAATTGGCTAAAGTTTACACCATCGGCACTGCGTTGTAGTTCAAAACCTGCATTGTTTATCTCTGTTGCCGTTTGCCATTCTAACTTATTGATGGCTCCTACTCTATCACCTTTGAAACTTAATAAGGTTACTGGCGTTGGTGTGCAAGTTGGGCTATTATTTATTGTTGCTGTAACTGAAGTTCTTGGGCTTTCGCAACCAGTAGCAATTTGCCAATCGTAAAAATAATAATAGTAAGCAGAGGAAACGCCACCTGTATAAGCAGAAGTAATGCTTGCTATGCCTGGTGCAGTATAAGGATAGGTAAAGCCAGTGGTTACTTCACGAATCAAAGAAGTTAATCCTGTAGCTCCATTCATTACCAATCTATGTGCTGTTCCCGCTGGAACTGTAAAGTTTATTGGGATGACCGTTTTTACACCTGGTAAGGCTGCAGTAGTTACTGTACCTGTATAGGTTTGTATGGTTGTACCTGCTGAGTTTTTCAAATCAATTGTTATTGTAGCAGAACCACCTGTACCTACAGGGTAAATAGCGACAGATTGTAAAATAAATGGTGCTGTTGCATCAAATGCTAATCCTACATCGGTATAACCTGTATTGCCTGTTGCTCCTACTCTATCTTGTAAGCCTAATGCTACTGAACTTTGACCATTACCTGCCGTAGCATAATAAGTAGTGGTAGTAGTTAAACTTGGTGTGGTGTAAGTATTACCTGTAGCTAATGGCGAGCCTCCAGTTATTCCAGCATACCAATTGATGGTAGCTCCTGTACTTGGGGTAGCTGCCAATGTTACTGTTCCTGTACCACAACGTGTAGCTGGTGTGGTCCCTGTTATGGTTGGATTAGTGTATGTAACTGCAGCTTGTGGTGAGTTGACAACGGTTGTACCACAAGTAGCTACCAAACGATAATACTTGTTTTGGGTAATGGCAGCTGTTACTGTGTATGGCACTGTGGTAGCACTCACGATATCTGTAAAGCCTGTACCACTGGTATTACTTTCTTGCCATTTTAAACTTGCATAACCTGTATGACCTACGGTAGTTAATGTAGGTAATGTTCCTCCATTGCCACAATAGTTTGTTGGAGAAGCTGAAACGGTGCCTGCATCTAACGCATTTTTAATTCTATCTACTGGTAGCATTGCATCGTTACCTGTATTTACATCACCCGCTAACGTGGTGTAAGCTCCAAAAGTATATGTACCCGGAGCACTCATATTTAGTGGTGTGGCAAAGGTTACATCTTGTGTTGCATCGCTAGCTAAAGTACCAGTGTTTAATACAAAGGTTAAATTTTGTGTGATGGCCCCTGTTACATTTACTGTAACAGTTACTGGGTTAGTAGCATAGTTATGAGTTGTTGTTCTGTTGTTGCGTATTCTTACCTTCACTGTTTCACTACTGCTATAACAGCCAGATGATGAATTTGATGGTGAAACCAAACCTTCTGCACCATAGTTTAAACCTACTGTCAAAGTACTAAACTCGTATGCTCCTGCATCGGGAGATGTGGTGCTTCTAGTTATATTTTTTATATCTGTTAATACGCCTACTAGGCTGCCAATATTATTAGCGGTGCTACTCGTTGGTGTATAATCTCCGCTACTTGGATTGGCATATACTGGGTCTACACTTACACTTTGTTGGTCGTAAGCTAAAGCATTACTTGCTTGCCATGTTGCTAAAGTTGCATATCCAGTAGTATTAAAATACGCTATGCTATTAGTAGTACCACTAGTACTAGTATTGTACAAAATATTGTTGTTAATTGAACCAATAACAGTTGAAGGAATATACAAGCAATATTTAGTGCCTGTACCACCTCGGGCAATGTGTATAATGTTATTCTTAATATTTACACCAGTACCATATGCATACATACTATAAGTAATACCTGCTGTAGCTGCTGCATCATCTAAAACAATGGTATTGTGATAGAAATTACAGTAGTTATAGCTTGCTGAATAAATGCCATAAATAGTTCCACCACCATTATTAATATTATACACCAAATTGTTTTCTATTCTATTAGGCTGAACAGCAGATGTGCCAGCAGCAAAATTATAAATACCATAAGCAGCACTAGTACTAGTTGTAAGTTGATTAAATAAATCGTGTATCTTATTTTTTTCAACCAACAAATTGGTACCACTTGAAAGATAGATGCAATAAGCAGTTGTTAAAGAAGTACCTATCCTATTCTCTCTAGATATATCATTACCACTTAGTGTTAAGCTATCTTGATTGACCACATATATACCATAAAAATAAAAATCTTTAACTCCGTTTCTAGCAAATACATTGCCTTTATTATAAGAGCCACTATTACCAGTTAAATAAACACTATAGTAACCTCCAACAATTGTATTATCGATAATTGAGTTATAGTTACCAGTAATTCCAACGGAAGCACTAATGTTAGAAGCACTCATTAAAATACCATAATAATTAGTAGATGTTGATGCCGCACTTGTAGTAATGGTACACTTGCGAATAATGTTACTATCTGCTTGGTTCATCAATACAATGCCCCAACCATAAGTGCCTGCACTCACATCAATATTCAAACTATCTAGTATTACATTGTCTGCACCATTAAAAGTAATGGCTGTTCTTGCATTGGCATCACTTGTATTATAATTTAATGTAGCACCATTACCTTTTATTGTTATTTTATTTGTAGATGAAGCTCCAAATATTTGTGGGATGGTAAAGGCTTCATTGTATGGACCACTACCAGAGGTAACTGTAAACGTAACAGGACCGCTTATACCACATTTTACAAAGTTGATGGCATCTGTAAAATTATTAAAGTTAGTACCACCTGTTGCTGCTGTGCTGTTAATAGTATAAGCCGTACCACTTACTAATGATGGGCTGGTAACTAGTACAGAAGAAGAATTAACTATAGTACCAGTACCACATCTTACAGCACAACGGTAATAGGCACTTGTAGTTTGCGAAGTGGTTAGTAATGGTGAAGTTTGTGCTGAGCCTACATTTGTATATGTACCAGCTAGGGTAGGAGAACTTTGCCATTGAAAAGTTAAACCACTACCAACGCTATTACCTGTAAGGCTTAAAGTAAATGTAGCACCATTACATACGTTGGTTGCAGAAGCTGACACTGCACCAGCAGTTGGTGTACCTGTACATGGTGGCAGAGCAAATTCAACAGCACCTGGATCTGGATTGGTAGTTCTTGTAACACCTAATATATCTGTTAATACGCCTGTACCTGTTGCTCCAATATCGTTTATACTAGCTTCGCTTGGTTTAAAGTCTCCAGTTGAGGGGCTGGTAAATAAAGGATCTATATTTCTACCTTGTTGGTCAAAAACTGCACCATTAGCTGCTTGCCATGCAGTAAACGTAGTAAAAGCTGCTGAATAATAACCTATGCCATTTGTACCTGTTGTACTTGTATTTAGCCAAACGTTATTGTTAACTGTACCAATTGCTGTAGAACCTATGTACATACAATACTTAGCACCTGTGCCTCCTCTGTTAACAGTACCAATATTATTAAGCACATTGGCACCTGTACCATAAACATAAAAAGCATATACTAAGCCTGCTGTAGAAGCTGGTTCATCAATAGCTATAGTATTGTGATAAATATTATGATAATTACTAAAACTATAAATTCCATAAATAGAACCACTAGTTGTACCAATTTTATAAATCAAATTGTTTTCTACACGATTGGGCTGTGCAGCAGATATTCCAGCTCCACTTAAATAGATACCGTATGTAGTTGCTGTACTTCCTGTAACAGCATCATATAAATTATGTATCTTGTTTTTCTCTATTAGTATATTAGTTGTAGATACTACGTACATCGCATAGTTCGTAGTACTTACTGTGCTTCTGGTTGGTCTTGAAATATCATTAGCACTAACCACTAAACCTGTTTGATAGTACAAGTACATGGCGTAGTAATAAAAATCTTGAATTGTATTATTAGAAATGGTGTTATTTGTATTGTATGCAGCAGCAGTGGAGTTTCCGTATAAAAAAAGTCCAAAATAACCGCCTTTAATAATATTTTTTTCTATCAGGTTACCATTTCCGTTATTACCAGATGTAGACGTAGTAGTGGCAGAGCCATTTATGATGATTCCAATATGATTACCAGCTGTAGTGCTGGTAAGGCTTGCATTTACAGTACACTTGCGTATTATATTACTATCCGCTCCATTGGTTAATAATACACCCCAGCCGTAAGTACCTGCAGATACATCTATATTTAAACTATCTATTGTTATAAAATCTGCTCCATTTAATATAATCGCTGTTCTGTTATTGGCATCGGTAGAAGTGTATTGCATGGTTCTACCATTACAATTAAATGTTACTCTATTGGTAGATGATGCACCTGCAATAGATGGAATGGTAATTTTTTCTACATAAGGTCCACTAGCTGGGGCTACCGTAAATGTAACAGCACCTGTAATAGCACCACTTGTAAGTGCAGTAACAGCATCGGTAAAGCTTGTATAGTTAGTACCCGATGTAGGTAATGTAGAATTAATGGTATAAGCACCACCAGCAAAAGTAGAGTTACTGGTACTGATACCCATAATATTTAAAATACTGTTTAGTGCCGAGCCGCCAGTTCTTGCAACTGTAACACTTACTATATTTTTTGAAAAGTTAGTAGAGCTTAATGCCAATGGTACTTCGTATAACCTTGGGCCTGTAGTACCTGCTAAATCAGTAGCACCTGTAGTTCTTAGTACCCTACCAATATTTGTAATTGCGTAGCCACTATTATTGTACCAATCGTTAAAATTTACACCAGTAAATACTTGTGTCGTTGCATCAGAAAAAGTAACGGTAATAGTTGCTGTGCTGCTACCACTACCCGAAAATCCAAGTAGATAAATAACAGTTGCAGATGATGATGTGCCAAAAGTTAAAGTACCCGTTTGACTTGTAGATAAACGCAAATTGTTATTGCCACCGTATCCAGCCAATTGAAAAGATAAACCACTAGTGTTTAAACTGTTAATTAAGCCAGTAGCTGGCAAATAAGAAGTGGGCAATGCAGATGCACCAGTAAGCTGGTAATCAGGTGATAAAAAAGCATAATTCACACTATCAACATCGTTTGTTGTTGAAGCAGAAGCTGCACCAATACCATTGGCTACAACGTCTGTATTAAACCCTGTAATAGTTTTAATTGTGTAGGCAGCCATTGCTGTACATGCAAGTAACACTGTACTAATAAGTAGTAAAACTTTTCTCATGATTAATTTTGGTTAGAAATGAATAGAAATTTCAAATGACGAGCAGCTAGTTAGCAAACGCAATTAGCGTTATTATATCAAAAATAAATACTTAAAAAAGGTGGCATTGGCACTGCAACCCACTCCTTAGGAGAATTATGGTAAAAGTTAGCTGTAAATTGCATTGGGGGTACGAAGTTGAATCTCTTTTGATAACTCAAACTTTCGACGTGAAAATATTACAAACAATTCATTAAATCTAAAAAATGTTAAGCAAATTGAAAATTGAAAATAATCAATTAGATATCTCATGAAATTCAAAGCATTATTGATTGCAAAAAAATATCTATAGAAAAAGGTTGCCTTATTAGTGGGGCAACCTTTTCATTTTCTTATTAAAACTTACGTTACTGCTTCACAAACTTATGTACAGCAGTTTCGCAACCTGTGCTGCATACTGCCTTTACTACATAAGTGCCTGCCGATAACCC
>JAYVRD010000188.1:0-6082 GCA_043776595.1 Chitinophagaceae bacterium
TAATGTTATTAGAAATGCCATTGTTAAAGCCTGGTAGGTTTACTTGGTCTATAAAATAATTCTTCAATTTATACCTAGCATAGCTTAATGACGAGGAGAAGGTAAAATAATCATCTGGCCATTTTAATTGCTTGGCTAATGCTACAGAAAAACCTGTTGTACGTATGTACGAATTATTAGCAGCTTCTTGTGTGTAAGCACCTGTGGCTGCATCGTAAGCATTGGCAAATTTGGTGTCGTAAAAACTTACAGTAAGTGCATTTCTACGTTTGCCACCTAACCAAGGTTCAGTAAAAGAGAAATTATACGAACGAAAGGCACGCCCATTGCTTTGAATACGCAAACTTAGTTTTTGTCCATCGCCAGTTGGTAATGGGCTCCAAGCACTTTTTTTCCAAATATTGCGTATAGAAAAGTTGTTGAAGGTTACACCAACAGTACCAGTTAGTCCAATTCCTCCACCCCAGCCTGCACTTAATTCTAGCTGATCGCTACTTTTTTCTTCTAAGTTCCATGTAATGTCTACCGTACCATCATCTGTATTAGGTGTTACTTGCGGGTTAATTTTTTCTTGGTTAAAATAGTTTAGTTGTGCCAATTCTCGTTGAGATCGAATTAAATCACTACGACTAAACTTTTCTCCTGGAATTGTTCTCAACTCACGGCGTATCACATACTCCTTTGTTTTATCGTTACCTACAATTTTTATATTTTTATAGTAAGCCTGTGGGCCTTCCATAACCCTTATTTCATAGTCAATGGTATCGTTATAAACAGCAGTTTCGGTAGGCTCTGCTCTAAAAAATAAATAGCCATCATCCATATACAAACCACTAATATCTCCACCTTCAGGTGATAAAGATTTACCCAATTTTTTATTCAATGCATCAACATTGTACACATCTCCCTTTTGAATACCTAAAATGGCAGTAAGTAAGCTATCGGTGTATTTGGTATTCCCTCTCCAAGAAATATTTCCAAAATAATACTTATGCCCTTCTTTTACTTTTACGTGTACAGTTAGTAAATCTCCTTTTTCATTGAAAGTGGTTAAAGTATCAGCTATGGCTGCATCTCTAAAACCCTGTGCATTATAATATTCTACAATTTTTTCAAGATCTTCTTCGTACTTAGTTTTATTAAATTTGGCACTAGAGAAGAATTTTAAACGAACGTAAGGGTCGACTGCCTCCCTAGTTTTAGAAGGAATGAGGTAAGATTTTTGTTTAAGATAATCATTGAACGTAAACTTTGAACTATCTGTAAAACCACCTACTGTGGGCGATGGGAATAAAGTAAAACGACTTCTTTCTTTCGTTCCCTTCATTTGCTTTTTAAGCTTCGCATCGGATATGCTTTCATTGTTTACAATGTTTATACCATCAACTTTTACTTTGTAGCCTTTGCCTACATAAAAGGTTAGGTTAATAAAATTTTCAAATAAAGTATCTTTTGTAATAGCAATGGTAACCTGTGTGTTTAAATAAGCTTTATCAGCATAAAATTTTTTAATGGCTTCTATGGCACTACGCTTCATAGATTCTGTAACTACACGGCTACGTACCAAACCAATTTTACCTGTTAAATCTTCTGCATCTCCTTTCTTTATTCCTCTAAAATAAAAATTAGATAATCTTGGTCTTTCCGTTACCGAAATTTCTACTTCAATTTCATTGCCATTTGTAAGTTTTGTAAGAAACACTTCTACCCCACCAAAATAATTTTGTTTCCAAATATTATCTATAGCCTTAGAAAAAGCATCGCTACCAGGTATGTTTATCTCTTGCCCTACAGAAAGGTTTGAAATAGAAATGAGTAACGGTTCATCAAAAGTTTTTGCCCCTGTAACTTTAATGGCAGTGATTTTATATTTCTTGGGATATTTTTGGTTAAAAATATTCAGCAAGTCTGCATCAAGCGATTTGATGGTTGTGTCTTTAGCCCCAGTACTTACCTGTGCTAGCAAAGAATTGCGAACACAGCCAATAAGGATAGTAAGAAGTAAAATAGTAAACAGTTTCTGCATCAGTTGTCGTTTGATTATGTCCATCCATTTGGGGCAAGCCCCATATTAATTGGGTAAAAAGGTTTTAAGTGCGGCAAATTAAAGGGAAATCTTAAAAGTGTTTGTTAATAAAGCATCCATTTAGGTTAATGTAGGGCTAAAGGTTGGGTTTGTAGCTGTTCACTGGTTTTTCCAAAGCGTCTTTCACGGTTTTGGAAGTCTATAATGGCTTCATAGAGATTTTCTTTTCTAAAATCTGGCCAACGAGTATTTGTAAAATATAATTCGGCATAAGCCAATTGGTATAGTAAAAAATTGCTGATGCGGTATTCGCCGCTTGTACGTATCATCAATTCTGGGTCGGGAAAATTACTTGTGCTCAGGTATTGCTGCATGGTGTCTTGGCTTATATCTTCTACTTCAAGTACACCATCTTTTACATCCTGTGCTATTTTCTTTACTGCATTTACTAGCTCCCACCGGCTACTGTAGCTTAGAGCCATTATTAGGTTTAAACCTGTGTTTTGGCTGGTCATTTCTAAAGCCTCATTAAGTGCATTTTGTGCGTAAGCTGGCAGCATATCTATATCGCCAATTACATGTAAGCGTATATTGTTTTTGTTTAGCAATGGTACTTCTTTGCGTATAGTGTCTACTAAAAGTTCCATTAAGCCCTCCACTTCATTTTTTGGTCTATCCCAATTTTCGGTACTAAAAGCATACAAAGTAAGATAGCCAATGCCCAACTCGGCACAACCTTCTACTATATTACGTACGCTTTCTACACCATGAAAATGGCCATATAAGCGGTCTTGCCCTTTTTCTTTTGCCCAACGCCCATTACCATCCATTATAATGGCTATATGTTTGGGCAACTGTTCAATATTTATTTTTTCTTTCAGTTCCTGCATAGCTTTCCACTGCATTTACTTGCTTGTGGCAAAAGTAGCGTTTTGAAAGGGGTTGAGAAGTTTTTAAGCAAGATTTTATGTATTGACTAAGAAGTTGGCCATTTTTAAAAGGAAAGGCTACCTAATTGGTAGCCTTTTAAAATTTATTTTCAATAGTTATCTTGTTCTTATAATTCTTCCATTTAGTGGCAGAATAGGGCGGTTATTTATTTTCATGATTGATTTAAAAGTAGCAATTTGTGTGGCAGATGCGGTGAGCGTATTTTTTGCTACAATCCAAGTTACATCTTCTGAACAAGGAGGTGTTGTAAGCGAACCAGAATAAGTATAATAGTTGGTAGCTGTATTGGTAGCTAATAAATTAGTGGGGCTAAAGGTGGTGGCAGAATTATAAGTACCATTTGTAGCCGAAGGCAAATTGGGTAAGAAGGTGGCTAAAAGAGGGTTATCCGTAGCGGTAACAGTAAATATTACGCCAATTACTAAAAGCTTACCAGCAGAGCTTTGATGCACCAAATGTACTTCCATAGGCATGGTAATGCCATTAATGGTATGTTCTGCATCGGTATGAAAATGAAATTGAACAAGGCTATAATCTTCCCCATTATAAGTTACTTTACTACTATTTGCATCGCAATTCCATTGTAGTGTATGCCCTGTATTTATAATAGCGGTTTTGCTGGCATTATAAGCAATTGTAATAGCAGGTAAAGTAGCATCGGTTATAGCACCTACAATGTTAATTGGAGATTGCCTTCCACCTTTACAATACACGTACTCGTAGCAAACATCTCCCCAGCCATTAGGCCCTTCTTTACTACTTACATCATAGGTCCATTCTGGGTTATCGCAATTGGGCTTTGGGGGATGAACATCACTATTACTACAAGACCAAAAAACAACTGGAATGGCTGCCATTATTAATATGTTGCTTAGCTTAATTTTCATCGTGTGTAGGTTTTACCTGATTCTTAGACGGTTATTGTTACACAAACCGTTGCATTGACTCACAACGTAAAACAAAATGAGTGCAAACTTGGTGCTTTATTAGAAATAAAAAAAGCAGTGCTTGATGCACTGCCAGTTTTACAAATATATTGTTCTATTTTACTTTTATTTGGGGCATCGATAAGATGAAATATTGAATGAGACACCCACATGAGCCATCACATAAGCATCTTTTTGGCTGCTATTACCACGTTGCCTACCTTTTATGCCAATGGGTGTACCAAATTCATAACTTCTATCTGCTAACAAAGAGGCTGGCGAAGGGTTGCCATTTGGCAAAGCCGAAAAATTATCTGCATCAGGTGCATACGTTCCGCTCACATCATCCAAATAATCTGTACCAGTAAAACGATAACCAACTTCCATAAAAAAGTTTGTTTTTTCGCTAAGATTGTATTTAAAGCCTACGGCTAAAGGAATACATAGTGCAGTAGTACCGTAAGGTTTTCTATCTGGGTAATTAGTGCTGCCTTGACCTTCAGTACCTAAAGAACGTAAATTATACTTTTCATCGTTTAGGTAAGCGTAAGGATCATAGGTAAATAAACCAACACCCAAAGAAATGTAGGGTGTATAGGTATAACCCTCTACACCTGGGTAAAATTTGAAGAAGTTAAAATCACCACTTACACTTAACTCCCAAATATTAGTATTGAAACTTAGGTTACGGGTTTTTTGTACTTCGTTTTTACTATATACATCACTATAAGCTAGAAAAGCGTAGTTGGCGGCTATTTTTACCCCAATATAGTTATTGAACTGCTTACGAAAGAATGCACCAAAAGATGCTTTAGGACGATTGATGGCAGACCGGGTATTCAAGTCGCCAAAATAATGAGCAATACCTGCTGATACCCCAAATTCACCTTCGTGTACATTACTTTCGAGCCATTGGGCTTTTACTGATGTTGTTAGCACTAAAGCTACTAGAATTACAAGGAATTTTCTAATCATTGTTGATGTAAGATTAACGGAATGCAATAATAACGCAAAACCATTGCATTTTGTGATAGTGGATGGTGTTAATTTCTCTTATCGAGCCCCCAAGTAAGTTTTGACCTTAGTGTTGATAGAAAATTATTCTCACTAAGGCGTACCAAACTTACTGTAAATGCTTCTTTTTTTACTGCCAATTGAATCTCTTTGTTTACTATTTCTCTTCTGGCATCCAAAGCACAAATAAAATCTTCGCTTCTTCCTTCAATTTCAAAAGAAATAATATTACTATCTGGCACTACTATGGGGCGTACATTAAGATTATGAGGGGCAACTGGGGTAATGATAAAACTATTTGATTCTGGAAAAACAATAGGTCCATTGCAACTCATATTATAACCAGTAGAGCCTGTAGGGGTAGAAACCACTAAGCCATCGGCCCAATAACTATTTAAAAATTCTCCATTGAGATAGGTATGAATTTTTATCATAGATGAAATATCTCTTTTGTGAATGGCAAACTCGTTTAAAGCAAAAGGTGCATCAGCAAAAAGGGGTAAGTTAGAATCAAGATGAACTAGGGTTCGTTTATCTACAATATAAGTACGGTTAACTAATGCATCTACGGCAGTTGTCATTTCCTCTTTACCCAAACTTGCTAAAAAACCAAGCCTACCAAAGTTGATACCCAAAATGGGTATATTGGAATTTTTTACAAAAGTTACAGCATCTAATATTGTTCCATCGCCACCCAAAGAGATAACACACTCAATTTGATTGTTTAAATCGCTGGGCTGTGTAAATACCTCATGTACATCTTGTAAATTATATTGCTTTGCTAAGGGTGCATAAATTAATGCATCAATAAAATGCTTCTTTAATTCTAAAAGAAGAACATGCAACTGTTGCTCTTGCCCTGCTTCTAAACCTCTACTATATATGGCTACTTTCATTGTATTGCCTAAGATTGCTTGCTGTAAAAATAGGCAGTTGATAGCAAACTGTATTTAAAAGCATGTAATGCTATAACTACTCTACTACAAAATCTAACCTACATAAACTTAGTGCTTCGTTTAATTTACCATGTTGCAAGCAGTGCGTTAGTTGCACCAATCGTGGTTGGTATAAATTATAGTCATTGCCATAGGCTGCTTTTAAAGCCACTATAAATAACAAGTAAAATTCTATAGCTATAGAAACAATAGTAACACCAGCTATCCAA
>JAYVRD010000189.1:0-6033 GCA_043776595.1 Chitinophagaceae bacterium
TTCTCTTCAAAAATTAGATTTTAAAAATGCAAAGTATCAAACTTCAATAGTAACGCAAACTGAAACTGTATCCACAATAAAAAAATGGAAAGTGCAAACTGCAGTTGGTGGTGGTCCAGTTCTATTACAAAATGGTAAAGTAAAAATTACCAATGAAGAAGAATTAAAGTTTAGTGGCAAATCTGGCTTAACGGATAAACACCCACGTACTTGTATGGGTTACACCAATGATGGTAAATTAATCATTATGGTTATTCAGGGAAGGTTTCCTAATAAGGCAGATGGTGCTACTTTAGAACAAGAAGCTAAGTTGCTACAAAGTATAGGTTGTGTAGAAGCCCTAAACCTTGATGGTGGTGGTAGCAGTTTTTTATTAATTAATGGCAAGCAAACCATTACCCCAAGTGATAAACAAGGAGAACAAAGGGCTGTACCTTGTGTGTTTATCATAAAATCGCACTAAGGATATACCAACGCACTAGCCCCCAAAATAGCAGCATCACTTTCATTCAAATTGCTGTATAATAGTTTTACTTTATTCTTAAATATTTGAATGAGGTTTGCTTCCATGGCAGCCTTGGTAGGTATCATTAATAAATCACCAGCTTTAGTTAAGCCGCCAAATAGTACAATCATTTCTGGCGATGAAAACATAACAAAGTTGGCTAAAGCTTCTCCTAAAACTTCTCCAGTAAATTCAAATACTTTTAATGCAATCGCATCACCTTTTATAGCACATTCATAAACAGATTGGCTGGTTAGGTCTTCGGTATTAATATCTCTTAGCAAACTAGGCATGGTTGGTTCGGCTGCTAAAAACTCAAAAGCAGTTTCTCTTACACCTGTTGCACTTACATACGCTTCTAGGCTACCATGTGCACCTGTGCCTTTATGAAATCTTCCTCCTTTGCGTACAATGTTATGTCCTAGTTCGCCAGCAAATCCATCATGTCCTACTACAATTTTTCCATCTATAACAATACCACTACCAACACCTGTACCCAAGGTAATGGTAATGAAATGCTGGATTCCTTTTGCACTGCCATACATCATTTCACCCACTGCAGCAGCATTGGCATCGTTGGTAAGTTTGGTAGGTAGTCCAAATTTGTTTTGCATCAGTTGGGCTAGGGGTACAATACCTTTCCATACTAAGTTGGGTGCATATTCAATAGTACCAGTATAATAGTTTCCATTGGGTGCACCTACACCAATGCCTTTAAACAATTGTATGCCACCAGCTGCATTAATTAATGGCATTAATTTTTGATGTAGCTCCGTTAAAAAATCTTCAATATCTAAATAGAGAGTAGAAGATATTCTATCCTGTGCCAGAATTTCACCATTCGCATTTACAATTCCAAATTTGGTGGTAGTGCCACCAATATCTATACCTACAGAAAGCTGTTTTGAGATGGACAAACTCATTATTAAAAAAATTTAAAATTAAATTTAATGACCGCCACCAGCAGTTTGTTCATCGTAATTGATGCCTTGCTTTTTTAATATACCCTTTACAGCAAAAGCAAAAAATGACAGATAAACAAAGCACAATGCAGCCACAATAAAGGAATGATGGATACCTATAATATCAGACAATTTACCTTGAATGGGTGGAATAATACCGCCACCTAAAATCATCATAATTAAAAACGCAGAACCTTGTGTAGTATATTTTCCTAAGCCAGCAATAGATAAAGAAAAGATACAGGGCCACATAATAGAGCAACACAATCCACCACTTAAAAAAGCATATACTGCAATAGTGCCTGATGTTAAAATGCCTATAAGCATGGCCACAATACCTAATACTCCAAATACTAAAAGGGTGGTTGCGGGTTTATCGTAACTAATAAAGAAGGCAGCAATTTGTATCAGTACACATACTACATACCAAATTAATGGAGTAATATCTTTTTGTGCAATAGCATTTACACCAAGTATTAAACCAAATGCTACTAGTGGTACAATGAATGTAAGTATTTTTTTAGTGGCACTTTTTAAATCAAAAGCACTAATAGCACCAGCCCATCGCCCAATCATTAAGCTACCCCAATACATAGAAATGAAAGGTGCAACTTGTGAAGTTTTAAATCCTCCAAAATCTTTTTGTTTTAAAAGTTCGCTAAGGTTGCTGCCAATGGCTACCTCTACACCTACATATACAAATATGGCTAGCATACCTAAAACCAATTGAGGATATTTCATCGCTCCCCAACCATCTGGTTTCTTAGCAGCCATAGTGTTGCTGAAAAGCAAGCCAATAACTACAACCCCTAAAGCACCTAACAACCAATACATTCTATATTTTTCAAGTGGGGCTTTTAAGGCACCAATACTTTCCGTTTGTGGTTTGATGGTTTCTTTTAAAGAATTTATTTGTTGCTCAATATTTGTTTTTTCAATTGCACTTATCTTATTAATTGTAAGATTATCTAAAGAATCAATTTGCTTGTTTATTGGAGCAATTTGCGTACTTATTTTTTCAATCTCTTTGGCTTCTACACTTCTATAACTGCTAAAAACGGGTACAAACATAATTATGAGTAAGCCAGAAAGAATGAGTAAAGAACTTAAGGCTTTGCCTGCTTTCTCTGTCTTCTCTACATTAATACCAGCAGGTACTTTTTTAGAAAACCCAAATAAGGCAGCAGCACCAATAAATAGTATTCCTACCAAAGTATACAGTATTACCACTTTGCTTAAGCTAAGTGCAGCTATTTTATCGTCTGTAATATCTTTTGCACTACCAAATAATGCAAAAGCTACTAGCAAGGGTCCAATCATGGTGCCAAAGGAATTTACACCACCACCTAAGTTCACCCTACTTGTGCCAGTACTTGGGTCTCCTAAAGAAATAGAAAAAGGTTGTGCTGCTGTTTGTTGCAAACTAAAACCCAAAGCCACAATAAATAAACCCATCAACATACCAGTAAATGTATTAGCATTCACCGCTACTATCATGGCTGCTGCACCCAAGGCACTAAATAGTAAACCATATACAATACTTTTTTTATAGCCCCATTTACCCACCAAATCTTTACCTCCAAATGCACCATAAGCAAATAAAAATAAGGCACCCACATAATAGGCTAAGTAAAAAGCAAAGTCAATTAACTGGCTTTGAAATTGGTCTAACCCAAACTTGTGTTTACAAAATGGAATAAAAACGCTATTGCCTGCAGCAATAAATCCCCAGAAAAAAAATACAGTTACAAGCGTAGTTAGGGCACCAGTGTTAGTGGGTTGTTTTTGTTGGTTCATAGCAGGCTTTCGTTTTGGTTTAGGGCTTGAAAGTAGGGAGAAAACTGAAATAAACGAATGTAAATATCTACAAAATATAAGCCGCTGTTTTTAGTAGCGGCTTTTACAAAAAATTATAGCGTTTGTAAACTTCTATTAATAATGTCTACACACTCCATTATTTGCTCTTTTGTAATAACCAATGGCGGTGCAAAACGTATTTTATCGCCATGTGTGGGTTTGGCAAGCAAGCCATTGTCTTTTAACGCCAAACACAAATCCCACGATGCTTCTTTGTTGCTATGTTGTATCACAATGGCGTTAAGCAACCCTTTGCCCCTAACTGTTGTAATAAATGGGGAGTTGAGTTGCTTGAGTTCATCCCTTAACAGTTTGCCCATGGCTTCAGCATTGGCAGCCATGTTTTCATCTTTTAATACTTGCAGGGCTTTCATAGCCACGGCACATGCCAAAGGATTGCCACCATACGTACTACCATGCTCTCCTGGCTGTATGTTCATCATAATGTAATCATCGCACAGCACTGCACTTACAGGTAGCACACCACCACTTAATGCTTTGCCCAGTATTAAAATATCGGGTCTTACATTTTCATGATCGCAAGCCAGCATTTTGCCAGTTCGGCAAAGCCCAGTTTGTATTTCATCTGCTATAAACAATACATTATATTCGGTACACAAATTTCTAACCCCTTTTAGGTAGCCATCATCTGGTATTACTACGCCAGCCTCTCCTTGTATAGGTTCTACCATAAAAGCAGCCACGTTTTTATCTTGAAAAGATTTTTCCAATGCTATCAAATCATTGTAAGGCACTAATTCAAAACCCGGCATATAAGGGCCAAAACCTTTATAGCTACTTGGGTCGGTACTGCTAGATATGGCTGCCAATGTTCTTCCCCAAAAATTGCCTTCTGCAAATACAATTTTGGCTTTGTTATCTGCTACACCTTTTTTGGTATAAGCCCAGCGTCTAGCCAATTTAATGGCAGTTTCGCCGCCTTCTACACCAGTATTCATGGGCAAAACTTTCTCGTAGCCAAAATATTGGGTAATAAATTTCGAATATTCGCCCAACAAATTGCTATGAAAAGCCCTAGATGTAAGCGTTAGTTTTTTTGATTGTTCTATCAATGCATCAATAATGGCTGGGTGGCAATGCCCTTGATTAACGGCAGAGTATCCACTCAAAAAATCGTAATAACGTTTCCCATCTATATCATACAAAAAAACGCCCTCGCCTTTTTCTAACACTACTGGTAGTGGGTGATAATTATGTGCACCAAATTGTTGTTCTAACTGTAAATAATAGGCAGATTTGCCCTCAGTAGATTGAGTAAGCATAACAAGTAAATTAATAAATAAGTAAATATTGTTGTAAAAAAATTGGACGGTTTGCAGTACCAGCACTGCTGTAAGGTTACTTACCCACAGGATGATCTAAAAAATCTAAATTAAGACGGAGGAATTTCATTTTTTTTACTTAAGGCTGCAAGATAATTGTTTGTTGCTTTGTTTGTGCATTGTGTGTGTTTATTTTCCGCAATGTCCTCTTAGTGAGGCTGGGGGTAAAGTATTTAGTTTCATATTGCTTTAATATATAGTATTCAATCTAACGGAGTGAGTATATGTTTGCATAGTTGCTGCTGAAGTGTAGTATTTTCCTTTCCGCAGTGTCTCCTAAGCGTTGGTTAGTGGTTAGGCAAGGGACGCTGCGGTTTAAACCAAGATAGAATTTTCTTTCCTCAACATTTCACCAATTTTTCATATGATGTTTGCATAGTTGCTGCTGAAGTGTAGTATTTTAGCTTAGTATCTTAGTTTCTGTTCTCTAAACCCTCAGCGTCCTCTTAGGAGAGACTTCTGAGGAGAAAATTCAAAAATGAGTTTACGCTATTAATAATGAGTAATTGGGCGAAGACTCTGAGAAGAATAAAAAAAAATTCAGAAATCAGTTTACGTTTTATTAATAATGAGTAATTTGACGAAGAATCTCTGAGGAGAATAAAAAAACCCGTTGGCGGAGTTAATCTGCTAGAGTATGTTTAACTCTACCGACGGGTTGGTTGTATATAAACTTATTTAAGAACTGTAGAACTGTTAGCCCAGTAATCTTCGCTAATATTCTAGACTTAAACCCAGTAAAGGATTTGGCGTAATTACGTTGCATCATAAACTGGTCACACAATTGTGAAAAAACAGTTTCAATTCTCTTTCTTACTTTTTTCAAAATCCACATCTTTGGCTTTTGCTCCTTCTGATTACTTCTGAATGGAACTTCTAATTCAATACCTGCTGTTTCAAATAAGTTAATTTGATGTTGCCTGCCAATGTATCCTTTATCGCCTATAATCATGCAATTACTAAACAGTTCTTTTACATCTTTTAAGTAATGTACATCATGAACGCTAGCCTTGGTTAAATCCAATGATTGTATTACTCCAGCAGCTGAACAAACACTATGCAATTTATAACCATAAAAGTATTTTTTCTGTGATGCACAGTATCCTTTATCAGGTTGATGATGTGCAGATTCTTTTCCCATTTTATTCCTCGGTTCTCTTGAAATTTTACAAATCTCTAACGGCATAGAATCTATTGCAAATACATCTGCTTGTTTGTTAATCATTGCTGCCATTGCTTTTCGTACAGCCTCAGTCTTTTCAAATAGCAATTTTCTGCGGTCATTATACTGCCGCCTGCTAATCAAGTTTTCAAAATTATTCAAGTACTCCTTATTTAATTTTGAGAATAAATAATTCTCACTGTC
>JAYVRD010000190.1:0-22923 GCA_043776595.1 Chitinophagaceae bacterium
TAGAAAGAAGTTATAAAGATATAAGAGTGAGAGAATTTTATACGACCTTAATCAATGATAACTCAATACCTATGAGATATAAAGAAGTTTATAAAAAAATTCTTACTGGAAAAATTTGGAATGGAATTCTTAAAACTTTACCCGACGGATACCCGTGTATTTATTTGAAAGGTGAGAGCCTTGCAAAAGCAAAATAGTTTTATAAAAGTGAGTGGTTCTAAGTGCTTATTTATGTTAAGTTGTACTGCCTGCTTCAGCATCTGCAATACCACTTAACAAAGAGGTTTCTTTCTCAGCAGTAATCATAGGCTATGAGAATATAATCAATTCGTTAAATTTAATTCAGTATTTACTTATCTATCGTGAAATCCTTATTTAAACATATCATCTCCTACTTCAAAAATCTAAGCCTAAAATCTAAAATAAAATGGACAATCTCCCTCATCCTACTCATTTGGTTTTGGCTATCACTCCCATCCAAGCTATTCAATGCACCCACCAGTTTTGTAATAACCGATAAAGATGGTAATTTGTTAAACGCTTCTATCGCCTCCGATGGGCAATGGCGTTTCCCTTTCAACCCCAGTGTGCCAGAAAAATTTGCCAAGTGTATCACTACTTTCGAGGATAAACGTTTCTACTACCATCCAGGCATAGATCCCATTGCTCTCACACGTGCCATCAAGCAAAATGTAAGTAGCAAAAAAACAGTAAGTGGTGGCAGTACACTTACCATGCAAGTAATACGCTTGTATAAGCAAAACAATAAACGCAGCATTCTAAACAAAATCAGCGAAAGCATTTTAGCCGTTCGGCTCGAATGTTCTTATTCCAAAAAAACAATACTGGCACTCTATGCCAGCAACGCACCTTTTGGTAGCAATGTAGTAGGTTTAGATGCTGCAGCTTGGCGTTATTATGGGCGTAGTGCAGCACTACTTACTTGGGGAGAAATGGCTGCTCTTGCAGTATTACCCAACGCTCCTTCTCTCGTTCATCCTGGTAAAAACACACCTATTTTGCTTCGCAAACGAAACGAACTCTTAGACAAATTAGTTGCTAGCAAAACTATCGATGAGCAAACAGCTACCCTTGCTAAGACCGAACCCTTACCTAGCGAACCCAAAGCTTTACCACAATTGGCTCCTCATTTATTAGATAAGTTTAAAAAAGATTTTGCTTCACTTCAGCAACAGAATAGTAACCAATCTACCGCTATACAAACTACTATTGATAACAACTTGCAACTACAAGTAAGCAATATCATTTTCTTGCATCACCAGCAATTAAAAGGCAATCAAATAAACAATGCTGCTGCTATGGTGGTAGAAGTTGAAACAGGAAATGTGCTATCATATGTAGGCAATGTTTACGATACCAAAGACGCTGCTACCGAAAGTCATGTAGATGTTTTAGCTGCTTCACGCAGTCCAGGTAGTACGCTAAAACCCTTACTGTACGCTTCTTTACTTACAGAAGGTACCATATTACCTCGTCAGCTTATACCAGACATACCAACCCAAATTGGCGGCTACACACCACAAAATTTCGATTTAGGGTACGATGGTGCAGTACCTGCCAACAGGGCTTTATCTCGTAGCTTAAACATACCAGCCGTAAAAATGCTACAGCTATATAAGTACCAACGCTTTTACGATGTGTTGAAACAATGTGGCATTACAACACTTACTCGCCCAGCCGATTTTTACGGCATGAGTTTAATACTCGGAGGCTGCGAAATTTCTCCTTATGAATTGGCTGGAGTTTACAGCAGCATGGCAAGAACCTATTTACAAATGGAAACTGGAAACCAGAAACTAGAAACGGCTTGGCATATGCCCAATTATATACGAATGATAGATGACAGAAAAAAGATGACAGGTAGCAAAGGTCTATTATCTATCAACCATCAACTACCAACCTTCTCTTATGTTGCACTCTGGCACACTTTCAACGCTATGAACGAAGTAATGAGACCCGGTGAAGAAGGACTTTGGAATTTATTTTCATCGGCACAACGCATAGCTTGGAAAACAGGTACTAGCTTTGGCTTTAGAGATGGTTGGGCAGTGGGCATCACCCCAAAATATTGTGTGTTGGTTTGGATGGGCAATACTACAGGTGTTGGCAGGCCCGATCTTACAGGCATTAACACAGCTGCCCCTATTATGTTCGAGATTTTCAGATTGCTACCCACCAGCAATTGGTTTGCCCCTCCCAACAGTGGTTTTGCCTACTTGCCAGTGTGCAGGCATAGTGGCTATAAAGCTAGTGCCGATTGTGCCGAAGTAGACACCATGATGGTAAGCGAAACTGCAAAAAATGCCAGCAACTGCCCCTACTGCAAAAAAATTCATTTAGATAAAACAGGCAATTACCGTGTTACCGAAAGTTGCGAAGCCCCCAGCGACATGCTACACCAATCGTTTTTTGTTTTGCCCCCAACTGTTGAATATTATTACAAACAAAAACACCCAGAATATAAATTAGTACCCAGCTACAAGCTAGGCTGCATAAGCGATGCTGCCAAAACACTAGACATTATATACCCCGACGAAGAAGCAAAAATTTATATACCCAAAGAAGCCAGTGGCAATAAAGGCAATACTATTTTTACCGCCACCCATCGCAATAGCAACGCCAAATTGTTTTGGCATCTAGACAACCAATTCATTGGTATCACACAACAATTTCATCAAATAGGTTTCAACCCCAGCAAAGGCAAACACATCCTCACCATTGTAGATGAAGCAGGCAATAGCGTAAACCGAAATTTTGAAATTTTGGAGAAGGAGTAAGGTTTTCGTCATTGCTAAACGAAGTGAGGAATCTGTTTCTTGCCCTCTCCAAATTAGATACCATCAAATTTTCTTATTCTTAGGAGAAGATACCCAAAGGGCAGATGAGGTTGGATTGGGTGAGGTTTTTTGGTAGCCAGCTTTTGTATTTCATAGCATCGTCTGTTGCGTCGCACACTTCAACGTTCTGAACATTATGAACATCAAAAGACAATCGTCAAAAATGAATAATGAAACCTAAATCCCTTTCATCCAAAAATTCTATGCTCTATCTAACAAAGCCCAGCGGCTTGAGCTAAAATGATTATAGGTGAAACAGTTTTGAAAAAAAGCAACAGCAAATCATTCATTAAGTCTACAATCCTCACCCTACCTTAGCCCCATGAAAATTCAAGACATCATTGCTGTTCTAGAAGCCAAAGCTCCCCTGCAATTACAAGAGAGTTATGATAATGCTGGCTTGCTTACTGGTAGTGCAAGCTGGGATTGTACAGGCATACTTTGCACATTAGATGCCACAGAAGAAGTAATACTAGAAGCCAAAGCCAATAATTGCAATTTAGTTGTGGCTCATCACCCCATAATTTTTGGTGGACTAAAAAAAATAAACGGCAGCAACTATGTAGAAAAAACAATTATTGCTGCCATAAGAAACGATATTGCCATTTATGCCATACACACCAACCTCGATAATATTATTACTGGCGTAAATGGTAAAATGGCAGATAAACTGGGCTTGGTAAATAGAAAAATTTTAGCCCCAAAAACGGCTTTGCTAAGTAAGTTGTTTGTGTTTGTACCCACCAATCATGCAGAAAAACTGAGGGCTGCTTTGTTTGCTGCTGGTGCTGGCAATATTGGTAATTATAGCGAAGCTAGTTTTAATGTAGATGGTTTTGGCACTTTTAAAGGCAATGAACAAACCAACCCTTTTGCAGGAGAAAAAGGCAAACGCCACGAAGAAAAAGAAGTAAAAATAGAAGTACTGTTACCCAATTGGCTACAAAATACAGTGGTAAAAGCCATGCTGGCTGCCCACCCTTACGAAGAAGTGGCTTACGATATAGTGCCTTTGGCAAACCACAACCAAGAAGTAGGTAGTGGTATAATTGGCGAATTGCCAGAGCCAACGGAGGAACATATTTTTCTTAACATGCTGAAAAACAGCTTTAACCTTACAGCTATAAGGCATACACTTTTGCTGGGCAAACAGGTAAAAAAAGTAGCCCTTTGTGGGGGTGCTGGCAGTTTTTTAATAAACAGGGCTGTAGCCGCTGGGGCAGATGTTTATGTAACTTCCGATGTAAAATACCATGAATTTTTTGATGCCAATGGCAAATTAGTATTGGCAGATATTGGGCATTGGGAAAGCGAACAATTTACGACCGACCTTTTACTTGAACTTTTGCAGGATAAATTCCCTACTTTTGTGCTCCTTAAAAGTAAGGTGAAAACGAACCCTGTAGCGTATTTTGGTTTGCAGTAAGTAGAAAAAAGAAAGTGGGTAGAAATGGAATTGGGAATTTGTTTGTTAGGTAAAAGGTTTTATACGCTTCGGTAAAAGCTAAATAGCTATTCTTAGTTAAACATGTGCGACGCAACCGAAGCTAAATAGTAGTGTAATTGTTGGTTACATAAAAACTACGCTACAATAAAACATTAAATTAGTACATCTTAAATCTTAAATAACAATATGGCAGCAGTTAAAGATTACTCAGTAGAAGAGAAATTAGTAAACTTAATTAAGTTACAAAAAGTAGATAGCCAATTAGATGAGTTTCAAGTATTGAAAGGTGAATTGCCTTTGGAAGTGAGCGACTTGGAAGATGAAATATTGGGCTTGCATGCACGCCGTACACGTGTAGAAGAAGAAATTAACGGCATTACTCAGTACATGGAAGATCGCAGAACTGCTATGAAAGACAGTGAAGCATTAATAGCTAAATACGAAAAACAAAGTGAAAACGTAAAAAACAATCGTGAGTTTGAAGCTATTAATAAAGAGATTGAAATGCAGCAGCTTGAAATAAAGTTGGCTGAAAAGCATATTAAAGATGCTAACGAAGAGTTGGCTGAAAAAGCAAGATTGCTTGATAATGCTAAGAAAACAATTGCTACCAAAGAAGGTGTGTTGAACCACAAGAAAGGTGAATTGGAAAAAATTATTGTAGAAACAGAGAAAGAGGAAAAGCAGTTTGTAAAATTAAGTGGCGAAGCAAGAACACATATTGACGAACGCTTGCTTTACAGCTACGATAGAATTAGAAAAAATTATCGCAATGGTTTAAGTGTAGTGCCTGTAGAACGTGATGCTTGTGGTGGTTGCTTTAACGCTATACCCCCACAAAAGCAAAGTGAAATACGCTTGCATAAAAAAGTAATGGTGTGTGAAAACTGTGGACGTATTTTGATTGATGCTGACTTGAATGATAGTGTGGAGGTGAAGTAATAAACCCTAACCCCTAAAGGGGATGTTTAAAGCGAAGATTTTGTAAAGATTTAGAATAAAGGGCAACCGTTTGGTTGCCCTTGTTTATTTTTAGGCTGATGAAAAAGAGTGTATTAATTATATCGTTGGTATTGCTATATTTTTTTGCCCCAGCAGAAAAAGTATATGAGTTTAACACCACCTGCCAGCAGGCTTACAAAGAAATTATGCAGCTAAAGCTAAACAATGGTTTAGCCCTAATAGCCAAAGCCAAGCAACAAAACCCCGATAATTTAATACCAGCAGTTTTAGAAAGCTATGTAGACTTTTACACTTTGTTTTTTAACGAAGACCCAGCCTATTACAAAGTAGCTAAACCCAAGTTTGAGGAGAGAATTAACCTGCTGAAAGAAGGCCCTGAAAGTTCTCCATTACACAGGTTTTGCTTGGGTGCATTGTACCTACACAAAGCAGCAGTAGCTATAAAATTTAATGAAACATGGAGTGCTGGTTGGGATTTTAAAAAAAGCTATCAGTACATGAAGGATAATCAAAAACTCTTTCCCACGTTTGCACCTAATAACTTAATGTTTGGTGGCTTACAAGCTGTAATAGGCACAGTGCCAAAAGGCTATAAATGGCTTACAAGTATTTTTGGTATTAAAGGTTCGGTTACCGAGGGTATGCAAACGGTAAAGGGGTTTGTAAACAGCAGCGACCCATGGGCAAAGTTGATGAACAATGAAGCCTGTTTTATTTACTGCTATCTTACCTACTACATAGAAAATAAAAAAGACGAAGCCATACAAGTAATTAAAGATAAAAAATTAGATGTGGTAAACAATCACCTCTTTACTTACATGGCTGCCAACCTTGCCTTAAATAATAAACAAACAGATTATGCCAAAACAGTAATTGGCAATCGCAACAAAAGCCCTGAATATTTAGCTACCAATGTTTGGGATTTTGAAATGGGCTATGTAAAACTGTATCACTTAGAGTTTGCAGAGGCTGCTAAATATTTTGAAAGTTTTTTAACCAATTTTAAAGGCAAGTTCTATGTAAAAGATATAACACTAAAGCTAAGTTGGTGCTATTATTTATTGGGCAATACTGCCAAGGCAAATGAAACGATGAAAGCTGTTTTAAAAAGAGGAGCAGCAGATACCGACGCAGATAAAAAAGCACAGAAAGATGCAAAGGCTGGTGTTTTTCCCAATGCTGTTTTGCTAAAAGCAAGATTACTAAACGATGGTGGCTACCAACCCGAAGCCTTATTGTTGCTTGCTGGAAAAACGATTGAGAGCTTTTTTACAGTAGAAGACAAATTAGATTACGCCTACCGTATGGCAAGAATTTATGACGACATTAAAAAAGATGCAGAAGCCATACAATACTACAACCTAGTATACGACTTAGGAAAAGATAGAACCGAATATTATGCTGCCCGTGCAGCCTTACAAACTGGATTAATTTATGAACGACAAGGCAACAAGAAAATGGCGATTGCTTATTTTCAAAAGTGTTTAGACCTAGATGAACACGACTACAAAAACAGTTTAGACCAGAGGGCAAAAGCAGGTGTAGCAAGATGTAAGGGAGAGTAGATGTGAGTAAATTGGGATTTAAAGAGATAGGAATATGCAAATTGAAAACAGGATTGGTTTTTTATCTGCACATCTATTAATTTGCACACTTGCACATTAATACCATGCTTCAAAAACTACACATACTTAACTACGCTATTATAGATGAGATTGAAATTAATTTCTCTCCATCTCTAAATATTATTACTGGCGAAACGGGTGCTGGAAAAAGTATTGTAATGGGGGCTTTGAGTTTAATTTTAGGAGAACGTGCTGATACTTCTGCCCTTTTAAAAACAGATAAAAAATGTTTTATCGAAGGCACATTTTCGGTTGAAAATAAAACAGCCGTACTGGATTTTTTAGTAGCTAATGAATTAGATGAAAATGAAGACTTGGTGCTAAGAAGAGAAATAGCAGCTACTGGCAAAAGCCGTGCATTTATAAACGATACACCAGCCACTTTGCAGCAACTTAAACAACTAGCCACATTGCTGGTAGATTTACACCAACAGTTTGATACATTGGCTTTAGGCGATAGCGATTTTCAGCGGGAAGTATTGGATGCATTGGCGGGTAATGCAGATAAATTAATTGGTTACCAAAAAGTGTACAAAGAATGGCAATCATCTAAAAAAGAATTAGAAAATTTACAACAACAAAAAGCTGCGTTTACTAAAGAAGCCGACTACAACCGTTTTCTATTTGAAGAGTTAAACGAAGTTGCACTTAAAGAAAATGAGTTGGAAAATTTAGATGCCGAACTAAAACTCCTCAGCAATAGCGAAGGCATTAAAACCACTTTAAATAAAGTTTACTTTGAGTTGAAAGAAAGTGAGCAACCCGTTGTAGTGCTACTAAAACAATTCGTCAATCAATTGAGCAGTTATGCTTCTTACCATAAAGATTTACAGACTGTAATAGAACGTTTGCAATCATCGCAAATAGAAATACAAGATATTGCTGACGAAGTAGAACGTATAAACGATGCTGTAGGCTTTGATGAAAAACGCATTGATTTCATTAACGAAAGAATGGCTGCTGGCTATAAGTTGATAAAAAAGCATGGTGTACAAACTACAAATGATTTGCTATTTATTCAACAAGAATTAGAAGAAAAATTACAAGCCGTTTTACATATAGATGATGCTATTGTACAAAAAGAAAAAGAAGTAACTAGCTTACTAGCAAACGCAACTAAGCAAGCTGATGATATTGCCAAAACAAGAAACAAGCAAGTAAAACCACTAGAAGAAAAAGTAAATGCTTTGCTACATCAAGTGGGTATGCCCAATGCAAAACTGAAAGTAGATATTCAACCAACTACACTTCATTTATTTGGTAGCAATGAAATTGAATTTTTATTTGATGCCAATAAAAGCAATCGTTTTGAACCTATACGCAAAGTGGCTAGTGGTGGAGAGTTGAGCAGACTAATGCTGTGCATTAAAAGTTTGGTAGCCCAAAGCATTGATTTGCCCACCATGATTTTTGATGAAATAGATACAGGCATTAGTGGCGAAGCTGCCAAACAAGTAGGTAGCATTATGAAAGGCCTGGCAAACAGCAGGCAAATTATTTGCATCACTCACCAACCACAAATTGCTGGTAAAGCCAATGCCCATTATTTTGTGTATAAAGAAATAAAAGGCGATGCCGTAAAAACCAATATCAAACGCTTGAACGAAGATGAACGCATAACAACTATTGCCAAAATGCTGAGTGGAGAAAAACCGAGTGCTGCTGCTTTGGAAAGTGCAAGGGAAATGATGAATTAAAACCCTAAACCCTAAAGAGGGATTAAAAAAATATATGAAAAACGTTCCTCACTGGCAATGGCTGATACTTATTTATTTTATAGCTGTTGCTATTCCTGTATATGCAGTGCATGCTTACCTAAAAAAGAAATTATTGCAAAACAAAACAGCTAGCAACTTACTGCTATACTTTATAGCTGTAATAGCCACAGCATTTATTATGAACTTTGGGGTAATGTGGGCGTACTATCAATTTATGTTTCATAAATAACTTTTGTGCTACTACATAATAAAAGCAAAATAGATATTCCTCAGCTAAACATGTGCGACGCAACCGCTGCCAAATATTTGACTCAAAGCTGACTTACAAATAATCAAAACAAATTTTAGCAAGTACACTTTAATGCCTAATTGCCATTCAGCAGAATATTCCTTTCTTTGTCCTAATCAAAAATCTACAACCCAACATTCAAAATCAATTGCTATGTCATACAACTTATTAAAAGGTAAACGTGGTATCATCACAGGTGCGTTAGACGAAAACTCGATAGCCTGGAAAGTGGCAGAAAAAGCACATGAAGAAGGTGCAACATTTGTACTAACCAATGCACCTATTGCTATGCGTATGGGTGAGATAAATAAATTGGCAGAAAAAACAAGCAGCCAAATTATTCCTGCCGATGCTACTAGTGTAGAAGAGCTAACTACTTTGTTTACACAAAGCCAAGAAGTACTAGGTGGCAAAATAGATTTTGTGCTACACAGCATAGGCATGAGTGTAAACATTCGTAAAAAAATACCTTATACCGAGAGTAATTACGACTACTTTGCCAAAGGCATAGATGTAAGTGCTATAAGCCTTCACAAAATGTTGGCTGTAGCCAAAAAGTTAGATGCCATTAATGAGTGGGGTAGTGTAGTTGCACTCACTTATATGGCAGCCCAACGTACTTATCCTTTTTATACAGATATGGCCGATATCAAAGCCATGCTCGAAAGTATTGCACGCAGCTTTGGCTACCATTATGGTGTAGATAAAAAAGTACGTATCAATACCGTATCGCAATCTCCTACTAAAACTACTGCAGGCACAGGCATTAAAGGCTTTGGCGATTTTTTTGATTATGCAAACGCCATAGCACCGCTTGGAAATGCCAGTGCCGAAGACTGTGCCAACTATTGCATCACTTTGTTTAGCGATCTTACACGTATGGTAACTATGCAAAATCTCTTTCACGATGGTGGCTATAGCACCACAGGCGTAAGCAATTTTGTAATGGAAAAATTGGGCGTACAAGGGCAGTAAGTTACACCTTGCAAGTTTCTATTTTAATATTTATAACCTTCTTTTTGTAGCCAGCTTAGTAGTACTATTTGGCAGCGGTTGCGTCGCACATGTTTAACAATAGAATAATCATTGGGCTTCTCTTATATCTACTTTACCACTCTAATAAAACAACTCTTAAAGAAATTATGCTTAAGACTTAGCTTTTGTTTTTGTAACACCTTAACGTGTACTAAGAAGATACACTAAGAGTTTAAAAAAGGAAAAAATACACTACTAATTTCTAGACAATACTACCATCCAAGGCTATAAACGCATTGCAAAAAAGAAATAAAAAAATTGCAAAGTATCGAACATAAAAAAGCCCGTAATTCAAATTGAACTACGGGCTAATATATGAGCAAAAATGAGCTTTACATTTTTACAATAGTTATCGTTTGTCCGTCACCCAAAGCAAGGCGATAAGTACCTGCTGTTAAACCAGTGAGGGAAACATTTTGCTGTCTGTTAGCAATGGTTCCAGTTTTCATTACTGCTCCTGCTGTATTGTATATTCTATAAACAAGAGGCTTCACTATGTCCGTTCCCATATCAACAGAAACTGTATTATTGGCAACAGGATTAGGATATACGCTTACAGCAATATTTGCTTTTGGTCCAAAGTCTATTACTCTTACGCTGCTATAAGTGCTGCTGCTATTTTTATCTACTTGTTGTAAACGATAGTAGTTTTTAGCGGCAATCGGCAATAGGTGTAAATAACTGTAATTGTTAGTAGTTGAATTTTTTGCACTCTGTGTTGCTATGGTGTTCCAATTGTACCCGTTACTGCTGTGTTGAATATTGAAATAATCGTTATTGATTTCATTACTAGTTTGCCATTGCAATGCGATGATACCATTTTGCTTTTGTGCTGTAAAAGAAATTAAGTTGATGGGTAAAGGATTGCTAGCTGTGCTACTACCTAAAGTAAATGGACCGTAAGCAGTAAGACCTGCATTTGATTTTACAGTACCATTCCCATTAGTGCCTGTAGTAGCTGTATTGCCTTGATTGGTCCATTGTGTGCCATTCCATTGTGCTACCCTTAAGTCAGCCATTGTAGTAATTACACCACTACGGTTAAATTCAAAACTTAAGGTTACATCTACATTGCTGGTACCATTGGTTCTATTTAGCATCCAATATTCATTTGAGCTTACTCTATTTAAACCTACTCCTAAGCTTGCAGTAGGATATAATGTGTTGGGTGTTGAATTGACATAGTTTGCTGTAAAATGATCCGTTGCGTTTAAAGGTGCAGACATGGTAATAGGTGCATAAACTACATTACCAACAGGAAAAGTAAATGCTTGATTACCTACTTTTCTTAGGTTACCATCTACATATCTGTTGAAAGCAGCACCTGTAATAGTGGCGTTGTTGCCAATAATTAAATTGTTATTTCCAGTTTTTAGTAACCCATTAGTTAAGGTAAACAAGCTACTAACATTAATATCACCACTTAAGGTTACGTTAGCAGGATCAGAAATAATCAAATTTTGAACAGTATTGCTATTAGTAAACGTGTTGGCAGGAATAATTTGTGGTAAAGTACCATTTTTAGTTATTGTACCAACACCATTCATGGTTATTGTACCATTGGTAGCATCAAAAGCATTACCCAAATTATTAATAAACCCACTAATTTGTAAAGTACTTGTAACCGTAAGTGCAGAACCTGTATATATGGTGAGATTAAATAAAGATGATGTAGTACTACTAACAACAGGTTTTGGTGTAAGTACATTCGGTATCAAAACTTCTTCTGAAGCAATAGGTACAGAACCCCTAGACCAGTTTGTAGTTGTATTCCAAATATTATTTGTTTTTCCAGTCCAGGTATCACATGCATTTACTGTTGTATTTACCATAGTAACACCCGCATTTAAACATAAAATTCTACCATTTATTACCGTTTGTATTACACTACCTGCTGTAGAAGTTGTTGTAGCTGCAGAAGAAATAATGGTACCACTCATTATACCACCCCCTCCAGTATTTATAACTGCACCACTACCCACGTACCAAAATACATTTCTTGCTAAACCGCCATTAGTCATAATAACACTTCTTGGTGCACCAGGCATACCAACAGTTAATGATGCCGTTGATTGAAACACCCAAACTGCATTTGGATTTCCTTGAGCGTCGAGGGTTAAATCTGAACCACTCATTATAAAATCAACTGCTTTATATACACCTGGGGTTAATGTTAAACCGCCTAAATTTGCAGTTCCTCCAAGATTCATACCACCGGGTTGTGAAGCTGGGGAAATTGCACCATAAGCACTATTTATATCTAACATTGTTTGACTTGCAAATGCAAAACTTGTAGCATCGCTATTGGAATAAATTCCTCCAGTAACATTACCATTATTAGCCCCTGCAGCAGTTGTATAAGGTATGTTAGTAACACCATCTGTAAAACCTGTAACAGTAGTAGGAACCGAAGTGGTACCCAAACTGCCATGAAGAATTGTATTTTGACCTTGATTAGTTACGCCTCCACCGCCACCAAAAACAGCAAAAGTAGCCGCATTGCCTAGATTAGGTGCAAAGGCTTGTGGCTGTGCTGATACGAATGTTGCAGAAAAAACTACCATCAAAATAACTAAATTAATTTTAGCGATGATTGACGGCACAGAATTGTTGATTGTTTTGTAAAAATTTTTCATTTTTATGGTTTTTGATTATTACTTATACCATTATAGCAATTACCGTGCATATTCTTTTTTAATCATTACGAGTTCGCTGTTTTTCACACTAATGTGCATTATATGCCCCAATTTGAGAAATGACAGCATTGCTCTTAGTATATATTTTAGCAAGGAATGATACGTGCATTGAGATATACTATAAAAACCAACGAATACTATCTCTTTCAATAGGCTTAGCCAGAAAGATTGAGCGTTTAATATTCTGTGAATAGAAGCTACATGCTTATTCTACAGCTACACATGTGCGACGCAACCGCAGCTTAATGGTTATTCTAAAGCTGGTTACCAAATAAATCATCTTATTTTAAGAGATAATTATTTTAATGCCTTCGAGCATAATTCGACCAACCCATTATGATAAATGGCTGAAAGGTTTTGGGCTTAATATTTTTATCAAGGTAAAACCACCACTCTCTTTTCTCCCACTGCAGTAAACACACCAATAGGTTGTATAAAAGAAGTGTAGCCGTTTGCTATTAATACATCTTGCACTGCTTGTAAGCCACTTGGGTTTACAGCTATTAATAATCCGCCATTAGTTTGAGGGTCGGGTAGGGTTTTAAAAGCTTCCATTACGTTTACGCCTGTTTCAAATTTTACTTTGGTGCCATAGCCATTCCAGTTTCTATAAGTAGCATCGGGTACTACATTTTGTGCTAAGTATTGCTGCACTTGAGGTAGCATGGGCATACTGCTATAATTAATACTTGCACTTAGGTTGCTGCCTTCTGCCATTTCTATTACATGGCCCAGCAATCCAAAACCAGTAACATCGGTTAGGGCGGTTACCGCTTCTAATGCACCTAATGCTTCGCCAACATTATTAAGTTGTATAAGTTGGTTGTGGAGTACAGCAATATGTTCTACTAAAAGCAAGTGTCTTTTTGCTGCTGTGGCTAGTATGCCTACACCAATGGGTTTTGTAAGTAATAGTATATCACCCTCATTGGCAGTGTTGTTTTTTTTGAGATGTTTTAGTGCTACTTTACCATTAACGCTTAGCCCAAATACTGGTTCTGGTGTATCAATACTATGCCCACCTGCCAATGGAATACCAGCTTGCTGACAAATGTTTCTTGCACCTTCTAACACTTGCTGTGCAAGGCTTGCAGGAAGTTTATCTACTGGCCAGCCTAATATAGCTAAAGCCATTATAGGTGTGCCACCCATAGCATATACATCGCTTATAGCATTGGCTGCTGCTACTTGTCCAAAGGTGTAAGCATCATCTACAATGGGTGTAAAAAAATCGGTAGTGCTTATTAGTGCTTCTGTATCGTTTAGTTGATACACTGCTGCATCGTCTTTACTACTATTGCCTACCAATAAGGCTGGAAAATTTTGAGTAGTATTTGTTTGTAAAATGCTATCTAATACTTGTGGGGCTATTTTACAACCGCAGCCAGCACCATGTGCAAATTGTGTGAGGCGTATGTTTTCAGTTTCCATTTTTGTTTGTGTTTTGTGATGCTACTTTTTAATTATTATCTACTTAACGTGAACTGCTCAATATTGTTCTAACAGTTGAAGTGTGCGACGCAACCGAAGTTTAATAGTACTACAACTGCTGGTTACATAAAAAACTACTCGGTGGTTTGTATTTGTTTTTGAAATGGTATTAATGCTGTTGCTATTTGTTGATGATTGGTGGTTGGATAAACAAATTTTGTAACCGTTCGTTCATCTTTAAAAATGCTGTTGTTGTACAACTTATCGTAGTAGCGTAGTAAAATGGCAAAGCAATCTTGCACATTGTCTTCTACCAAAAAGTTGATGGCATTTTTTGTTTCTAACCCACCCAAGCGTTTTTTTATACGGATGATGGCATTTATTAAATCTTCTTTTTTAAAATGCCCATAGCCTTGTAATATAAAATCCAATCTTTTATCAAAAGGAATTTCTAATAAAATATAGGGTGCTACTTTTAGTTGATGATAAAAGTTAATGGGTTGGTTTATATTGCCAATGCGTTGGCTTTCACCTTCTATCCAAATAGGTTTTTGTGCGTTGCTTTGCATGGCATGATGTAACTGCCATGCTAGATTATTTTCAAAATGCTCAGCACTAGGTTGTGGTGGCAAACCTAAGCTACCAAACGCTGAGCCTTTATGACTAGCGATGGCTTCTAAGTCTATTACTGTTTCTCCAAATTGTGCTAAGGCTTGTAGGGTTTCGGTTTTTGCACTACCAGTATAGCCACCTAATACTTGTAATGGGTATTTTTTTGTAAACTGCTCTAAAGCCCAATTTCTAAAGGCTTTGTAGCCTCCTTGAAGGGTATATACTTTAAAGCCATACAAATCTAGCAACCATGCTATTGCTGCACTTCGCATTCCACCACGCCAACAATGCAGCAATATAGTTTTAGAATTTTTTTCTGTTAATAAGGCTTCTACTTGGGTTACCATGTTTTTCATTTTGGGTCCAAAATAATCTAACCCAATTTTAATGGCATCTTCACGGTTTTGTTGTTTGTAAGTGGTGCCTACTACTTTGCGTTCCTCATTGTTAAACAAAGGAATGGAAATGGCTTTGGGAATATGTGCATGTGCAAACTCAGCAGGGCTTCTTACATCAACTATCAAATGATCGGAAGCGAGTTTTAAAAAATCGGTTATATGTAGGCGTTGTGCAGGCATGATTAATATGTAGGATTTGAGTTGTGTGTTTACTTTCCGATACAGAAAGTAAAACTATGCTATAATGTTCTGTTTTAGTATTAGCAGTTACGGAATGGTATCATTATTCAGAATTACATTTAAAAGCAGTTAGAGGGATTATTTGAATTCAATTCATAGAAACAATTTTATTAAATTTTTGAATATGAATACACAAAAAATTACTTTATTAA
Organism: Chitinophagaceae bacterium; assembly: GCA_043776595.1. Taxonomy (GTDB): domain Bacteria; phylum Bacteroidota; class Bacteroidia; order Chitinophagales; family Chitinophagaceae; genus UBA1930. Next base: position 15,465 of record JAYVRD010000190.1, read on the forward strand.
AAAGTTCTTTTTCATCTTTTCTTTGAAATAAAGGGATGTTTCAGAAAAAACTTATATTTAAGTTCTCTTTTATTGTTCACTTAAAAAATTCTATTATGATTTGGCATTTAATTTTAGGCGGAATCGCAGGTTTTTTAACAGGGAAAATAATGCGTGGCGATGGTTACGGAATTATCGTAGATATTATTCTTGGATTAATTGGAGGTTGGTTCGGTGGTTGGCTAGGCGGAAAACTAAATATTCATCTTGGCGGCAGCATTGGTTATTTAATTACTGCTGTAATAGGAGCTGTTATTTTAGTTGGGCTAGTAAGACTTATTAGATCACGATAAGAATTTAATGTAACTTTTTTCTTAGTGTATACTCTACTCTTTGGCAAATTGCCATGTGGAGTTGTGTGCTGAAATTTGGTTGATGATTGATTAGTATCTGCTGTTTTATACACATTTATAGATTAATCTAGCCATCGTTATGCTAAAATACCATTACCAAAATTTGTATTATTTATCAATTTCTCAACTATGTAAAACTATTAACTATTGTATCGTTGTGTATCATACTGTATCATTGTTACCCATAATCTCCCCAACCCATACAAGAAATAATTACTAAACAAAACTAGTAACCTAATAGTAACGAAGAACTGGCTAGTAAAGGCGAAGAAAGGCTATAAAAGGCAAGTATAATCCACTGCTACAGAATGTAAACCCGTTGAAAGATGCGTCTATTGTATCATGGCTATTTTCCAATACAAAATTTAGAAAATATAAAATCAAGTTGATCATCATTTGTTATCTCACCAGTTATTTCACCAAGATAATACAGGCATTGGCGTATATCCAATGCTAAAAAATCGCTTTGAATATTCTCGGCTATTCCAATTACTACATCTTGCAATGCAATAGCCAATTTTTGTAGTGCTTCGTAATGCCTAGCATTGGTTACTATAGTAGCTTCTGTATTAATATCTCCTTTTACGGTTAAGCTAAGCAATTGTTGCTTCAATTCATCAACATGCAAATTGTTTTTTGCTGATATAAAAATGATGTTATCAATAGCTTCAAATTTTTGTTCAGCACTATTAGCAGTATCTACTTTATTAGCCACTAGTAAGTAACGCAAGCCTTGTTTTTCAAAGTCATAAATAATGCTTTGCAGTTCTTCAACGCCTATTTCATTCACGTCAAACAAATAGATTACCACATCTGCTTGCATCATCTTTTCCAAACTTCTTTCTACACCCATGCTTTCAATTACATCACTTGTATGGGTGCGTATGCCTGCGGTATCTATCAATCTAAACAATACACCTTCAATGTTTAATATCTCCTCAATAGTATCTCTTGTAGTGCCAGCTATATCGCTTACTATGGCTCTGTTTTCGTTTAGCAAAGCATTTAGTAAAGTACTTTTACCAGCATTAGGTTTGCCAATAATTGCTACCTGTACCCCATTCTTAATTACATTACCTAAAGCAAACGATTGTAATAAATTATGGGTAGATGTTGTAAGCTCTGCTATTAATTCATTCAGCAATTTTCTATCAGCAAACGCTACATCTTCTTGGCTAAAATCTAGCTCTAATTCTATCAACGCCGAAAACTTAATCAATTGCTCCCTTAGTGATAACAAATCATTTGAAAAACCACCTTTAATGTTTTTCAACGCAGCTTTACGGCTAGCTTCTGTATTACTTGCTATCAAATCTGCCACAGCTTCTGCTTGTGCAAGATCAAGCTTACCATTTAAAAATGCACGTTGGGTAAACTCTCCAGCCTTTGCCATTCTACAACCCTTTGAAGTAATAGCAGCAATAATTTTTTCTTGTATAAAAGGCGAGCCATGACAACTAATTTCAATTACATCTTCACCAGTATACGATTTGGGACCTTTAAAAATACCAAGCACTACCTCATCCAAAACTTCTGCCCTATTTTTCATCATCCCTACATGTAGCGTATGTGTTAGCTGTTCTTTCAAATTTTTACTGGGAAACAAACCATCAATTGCATCAATCGCATTCGTCCCACTCACTCTTATTACCCCAATAGCTCCAATGCCTTGTGGTGTAGCCAATGCCACAATTGTATCATCCCAACCTGTCAACTTTGCCATGGTAAAGTTTGTTTTTAATTAATAGCGTTACCCGCCTGTACGGGTCGGGCTTTTCGTTGCAAGCTACACCTACGGCGTAGGCTTTCCACTACAATCCCTAACGCAAAAGTGCAGTCTTGTTACCAATACACAATCCTTTTGTAAGGGTATAAAATAAAAATGTCCTCTCCTTTATAAGAGAGGACATTTTTTATAAGACATTTTTCAAATCCTAAGCCTATTCTTCTGTTACTACAAAAGTTATACTTTGCTTATGGCGAAAGATTACTTTACGTCCATTTTGCTCGGCTGGGCTCCATTGTGGAGATTTTTTCAATACTCTAATCGCTTCTTCTTTAGTGCCATAGCCAGGGTCATTATCAGCAGCTATATCGCTTATATTACCATTTTTATCAACGGTAAAAGATAGAATAACTGTGTACTTACCACCTGGTGCACCATTATCTGTTGGAGCATTTTGGTTTAGGTTTCTCTCTAAATATTTTTTCCAAGCAGCCATGCCACCATTAAATTCAGCAGTACGTTGTACACTATAAAATACTTTGTCGTAGTCTTCCTCATCTTTTGGGGGTGCAGTTACCGGACCTGTACCAGTTTCTGGTGGTGGTGCTACTATTCCATCATCTTTCTTACCCTCTTGGTCTTTATCACCAATTTTTGTAACCTCTACTTTTTCAATGGGTGGTGGTGGTTCTTTCACTTCCTCATCTTTTACAATTTTAGGAGGTGTGAATTTTGTAATCTCCACCTTTGGTGGTTCCTGTTTTGGAGGAGGAGGTGGTGGTGGTGGTTCTGGTTTCTTTTCTTCCTGCTTCACTTCTGCTAGGTTTACATCCTGCACAATGATTTCTGTTTTTCCTTTTTTAGTTGTGTTGGCTAAAATAGAAAACAAGAGCAGTAATACACAAATAGCTAGCATTGCCAGTACAGCAATGGTAATCCTTTTGCGATAGCTTTTACGCAGGTCGTAAGCACCATACTCCTTATTTCTGCCCTCGAAAATAATATCGAGTACATCGGCAGATAAAATTTTGTTTACGTCCATTGTTTAAACTTTTTATTAAGATTCATTTTTAATAAAATTCCATACCTGGTTTATTTCTTTATCCCCGAAGCTTCAGTAATTTTAATTAAAGAATTTTCATCGGGAGAAATATTTACCAACGCATAACGCCTTACTACGTTTATACTCATTTCATCAAGCACATCTACAATGTTCTTGTATGTACTTTCTTCATTGGGTTTTATTACCACTACCAAATCGCTATCTGGCCCATCATCTTTTACTGCTGGGTTGGGGCGATAGTTAGCAATTACTTGGGCTTTCTTTTTTATCAGTAAGTCTCTAATATTGTTTTCGCCAGAAAATGATGAAGAAAGAAAGTTAGAACCATCGGGTTTTAATTGCCCTTCGTAGTAAAAAACGTGGTTGTCTTTACTCAATAAAAAAGTAATAGTACCCGATTCCTTCGCTTTGTTTTGGTCTTCAGGCTTATCTACATCTTTAGGCAAATTAAGCTTCATACCAGTAGGCTGGCTCATTGTGGTGGTAAAAATAAAGAACGTAATGAGCAAGAAGCCAAGGTCAACCATTGGAGTTAAATCCACACGGGTCGATTGTTTTTTAGCCTTCTTTACGCCAGGTCCTTTTTTATGTCCTCCTCCACCGGAGGTATCCATTTCTGCCATAGCAAAAAATATTTTTTGTTTACAATGTTGTTTACTTATTCTTTTTTAGCACTTGGAGCATTTAATTTTTGCTCATCTTTCCAAAGATCTGTACCAGAAGGGATACCTTCAGGATTAGTGACCATTAAAAATTTAAGCTGGTCGTTCTTTTTAAAAGCATCAATTACACCTTTAAAAGCAGGGTATTTAGCGTTATTATCACCTTTAAGCAAAAGGTTCATTTTAGAGCCTTGATAAACTTCAACTATTGATGTCATCCAATCTACCATTTCATTAGCACCTTTGGCACTATCTGCTGGTATGCCGGGTAAAAGCTCTCCTTTTTGTTGCTCTTTAGGTAGTTTTAGGGCCGATGCCAATTGGCTAAAAGGTGCCCCAATAAATTCAGTTTTTGCAAAAGCGTTTACATCTAAATTTAATCCCTTTTTGGCATTAATTTTTTCTGCCAAAGCTACTTTTTTTATAGGATCATCTATTGAAAGAAATACCTTTCCTTGGTCGCTAATAGTTATTAAAACAATGTCTTTTTCAGGTGCTGCTTTTTTAGCTACAGAAGTGGGTGTTTGTACAGATACTGCTTCGTCGGGCTTAAACTTTGTTGTCAATATAAAAAAAGACAATAAAAGGAAAGCCACATCACACATAGCAGTCATATCTATATTGGTACTTTTCCGTGCTATTTTAGGTCTTCCCATTTTGTTTGATTATTTAAAGTTTCTCAATTAAGATTCAAAACATCTGCTATTCCACAAATATTATTTGTAGTTGGCAGCAAAGCTTTGTGTTAAAGTGAAACCAGACTCATCAATCCCAAATGTAATTCCATCAATTCTTGTTGTAAACACATTATACAAAATAATAGCTAGGGCAGATGTACCAATACCCAAGGCTGTATTGTACAAGGCTTCAGAAATACCTTTTGATAATTCGCCAGCAGCACCAGCACCGCCACTTTCGCTACCTAATGCAGAGAAAGATTTAATCATACCTAACACCGTACCTAACAAACCCAATAGGGTTGCTACCGATGCAATAGTAGATAAGAATACCAAGTTCTTTTCCAACATTGGTAGTTCTAGTGCTGTTGCTTCTTCAATTTCTTTTTGAATGTTTAATACTTTTTGATCTGTAGCTAATTCTGTATTGGTGATCATTTCTTTGTATTTGCGTAAGCCCGCTTTCATTACATTACCTACACTACCTTTTTGTTTGTCACACTCAGCCAATGCTTTATCAACCTCTTTATTAGCAAGATTATACTGTACTCTACGGATGAACTCAGCAATATTGCCAGCACCAGTAGCTTTAGACACAGTTAATAGTCTTTCAATTACAAAAGTGATAACCGTTAATAAACAGCCAATCAAAATAGGAACAATAATTCCACCTTCATACATCATGGCTAACCCTTTGGGTACAATACCTTTTTCCCAAGGATCTTTGTGGCTTGGCCAAAAACCGCCAGTTGCATCAGGTACTTTAAAATTAGATCCACTACCCAATAAAAAACGCCAGATAATGTAACCGAGAAGAATGCAAGTGACAGGAGCTATCCATGATATAGCATTGCCACTTTTTTTTGGTTGAACTGAGGTTGTTGCTTTTACGGCAGCAGTTGCAGTTGGTTTAATGTCAGCCATGATTCAATTGATTTTTGGTTTTAAAAAATTACGGTTGTTGATTTTTGAATTAGCAATTCTAACGAAAAAAGTTTTTACAAAACAAATTTGATTTTTTAATCGCTAGAAAATGGGCTACCAAAATAGTTATTTTATTTTAAACAGAACAAATTTGATTTTTTATTTTCGGTAAATAAAAAACGTTTACACAAATTAAAAGTAAGTTGGTTTTGAAAAAGTCAATTCAGTTCATAATAAGATAACCGCTTTTAAAAGCAGTTATTTAGCCATTGGTGTAAATATTCTACAAAATCACGTTGGCTATTGTTGCTCCCACTATCTTTAGCCTCATTCACAACTTCAACTTTTTAAATAAGCTATGATGAGAAAATTATTTATTGCAGCCATTATGCTATCAAGTGTAGTAGGCATGGCACAAACAAAACCCACAACTCCTACAATGCCATCTATGCCATCTTCTGGTGGTAGCAATCCTCTGGCAGGTTTAGCTGGCTTGATGGGTGGCTTGGGGCAAAAAACTGGACCTAAACCTTACAAAGAAATTATTACAGATAAAGCTGTAAGTGATAAAGGTTTATTTACTGTACATAAAGTAGATGACCGTTTTTATTTTGAACTGCCCGACAGTTTATTAAATCGTCAAATTTTAGTAGTTAACCGTATTGTAAAATCGCCTGCTGGCGTACGCTTGGGTGGATTTTTAGGCTACGCTGGAGACCAAATTGGCGAAAACGTTATCACTTTTGAAAAAGGTCCTAACAACAAAGTTTTCCTACGCAACATAAGCCTAGTAGAAATGGCAAGTGATAGCAGCCAAGGTATGTACAAATCGGTAATGAACTCTAACGTGCAGCCCATTACTGCAGCTTTTGATGTAAAAGCATTTAGCAAAGACAGCACAGGTACTGTGATAGATGTTACTGACTATATAAGTGGTGATAATGAGGTTTTATTTTTTGATGGGCAATTAAAAACTGCCTTACGAGCAGGCTCATTGCAAAGTGATAAGAGTTATATCAGCTCTATTAAATCGTACCCAATGAATATAGAAATCCAAACTACTAAAACCTACTCCAAAGGTGGTGCTGGTGGCTTTGGTGGTATTTCTATTCCTGGTCTTTCTGCACCAGGCGGTGGCACTGTAACTTTTGAGTTAAACTCCTCCATGGTATTACTTCCTAAAAATCCTACCAAAGCAAGATTGAGAGATGATAGAGTTGGCTACTTTTCTACTGGATTCACAGACTTTGATGCCAACCCTCAGGGTGTAAAAAAAGTAAGTATGATTACGCGTTGGAAATTAGAACCCAAGCCAGAAGATGTAGAAAAATATAAAAAAGGTATGCTGGTTGAACCTGCAAAACCCATAGTGTATTATATAGACCCTGCTACACCAGCTAAATGGGTACCTTATTTAATACAAGGTGTAAACGATTGGCAAACCGCATTTGAAAAGGCAGGTTTTAAAAATGCTATTATTGCCAAAAAAGCTCCAACAAAAGAAGAAAATCCTGAATGGAGTTTGGAAGATGCACGTTTTTCAGCAATTGTTTACAAACCATCAACGATACCAAATGCAAGTGGACCAAGCATTGCAGATCCACGCAGTGGAGAAATTATGGAGAGTCACATTAATTGGTACCATAATGTAATGCAGCTTATTCGTAACTGGTATTTTGTGCAGGCTGCGCCTAATGATGTTCGTGCAAGAAAAATGGTTTTTGATGATGAATTGATGGGACAATTAATACGTTTTGTATCTTCTCACGAAGTTGGACACACACTTGGGTTGAGACATAATTTTGGATCGTCGTCTACAGTGCCTGTTGAAAAATTGAGAGACAAAGCGTGGGTAGAAGCAAATGGGCATACACCATCTATAATGGACTATGCACGTTTTAATTATGTAGCACAACCTGAAGATAAAATTGGACCTAAAGGTATTTTTCCAAGAATTGGAGATTATGATGAATGGGCAATAAATTGGGGTTATCGCAGATTTGATGAATACAAAA
>JAYVRD010000191.1:0-5950 GCA_043776595.1 Chitinophagaceae bacterium
CAAGTTTGCTACTTACGATACTAATGGCGACAAAGTGAATACCGATAAATTTTTTAAAGGAGGTTATGGCAAGATGTATTTAATGAGATAATCCGTAGACCAAAGCCCATCAAATATTTAAAAGCACAGCAACCAAATGCTGTGCTTTTTGTTGTATATGTTTGTACTATGAATTTAAAACAAACAGGAGTAGGCACAAGGGTTATAAATTGTATAATAGATACGTTTTTGTTTTTTTTGGTAGCGTTTATTGCCCACAAAATAAACAATTGGTATGTGGTGTATTGGCATCATACCTATTACAATTTTGGTTGGTTTTTCTTCGGCAGTATGTTTGTTTATTATACCCTACTCGAAACTTTTTTTGCTCGTACACCTGGCAAATGGTTTACCCAAACTAGAGTTGTAAATCTACAAAATCGCAAACCCTCTTTTATACAAATACTTGTACGTAGTATAATAAGGCTAACAATAATAGACATAATTTTTATTGGCATAATAGGTAAGACCCTACACGATTATGTAAGTAAAACTGAGGTGGTAGAAGTGTAAGGTTTTGTGTTTGGAAAATAAGCACTCACATTTTGTTTATTCTCCTTGATTGCCTACTCCATAATAAAGCCAAATAGCAATCCACAGCTAAACATGTGCGACGCAACAGCTGCTTAATTGAACTACAAAAGCTGGCTCAATAAAAAATATTTTGTTCTTCTTGTAGTATTACTCCAATGTTTTAAATGTAGCATATCGTCTCCATTTTTCAATTACGTTTTGCATATCATCGGGTAGTGGGCATTCAAAAAACATTTCTTTGCCTGTACGTGGGTGTACAAAGCCCAAAGTGGCTGCATGCAAGGCACAGCGTGGGCAAATGGTAAAGCAATTATCTACAAACTGTTTGTATTTGGTATAAATAGTGCCTTTTAAAATTCTGTCACCACCATACTCCCAATCATTAAACAACGTGTGCCCAATATGCTTCATGTGCACACGTATTTGGTGGGTACGCCCTGTTTCTAAAATGCACTGCACCAGTGTTACATAATTAAAACGTTCTAGCACTTTGTAGTGGGTTATGGCATGCTTACCAATTTCTCCTTCGGGGAAGGCAGCAAACATTTTTCTATGCTGTGTATGGCGTGCAATATGTGCATTTACTGTGCCTTCCGCTGCTTCCATATCTCCCCAAACAAGGGCTGTGTACTTGCGTTGTACGGTGTGGTTAAAAAACTGTTTAGCAAGGTGAGAGGCAGCTTCGGCAGTTTTGGCAAGCACTATTAAACCAGTTGTATTTTTATCTATACGATGCACCAGTCCAAAACGTGGCAGTTCATCCTCGCTTAGTTGTGGGTTTTGCTGTAGCAAGTGATAAGCCACACCATGTAGCAAGGTTCCTGTATAATTACCCACACCTGGATGCACCACCATATTAGGTGCTTTGTTTATTACCAACACATCTTCATCTTCGTAAAAAATATTTAAAGGAATATTCTCTGGCTTTAGCTCGGTATATTCTGGATTTAGTAAGGTAAGTAATACAATTTCATCAGCTGGTTTTACCTTGTAATTACTTTTTACAACTTTATCGTTCACTGTTAAAAAACCTGCGTCTATAGCTTTTTGAATTTTATTTCTGGTAGCCCCTTCAATTCTCGATTGTAGCCATTTATCTATACGCAAAGCTTGCTGACCAGTATCTATGGTATAAGTTTTACGATCGTAAACGTCTTCGCTTTGTAGCTCTTGCTCTATTTCAAGTTCTTCGTTCATGTGGGCAAATATAATAGATTATAAATGCTAGATAATGTGGCGAAGACGATAGCCTGATGTTCTAAAAGTTAGTATAACTGCTATAGTATGTAAAATAATTTGCTCAATTATTTAAGTCTGAATAATTTCTTATCAGCCTTCACAATCACCCACCAAAGCATTACCATTACTGCAATAGCCAATACCCAAAGCCATTTTGTGTCAAACCATCCACGCACAAAAATGGTGTTATCAATAGCATACAAAGGCAAGCCAGCTAAAGCTATACTTGTTCCCAAACTCAATGCACTAGCAGTAGCCGGAAAAGAAGGAATACTTTTACGCATTAGCAATAGAGAAATAGGCACACTACTTTGTAAGGCAGCAATGCCAAAAGCTAACATCAGTATATTGTCTTTACCAAATTGTAAAAAAATAAGAGCCAATGGTAATGTAATGTACACCCAACGTTTCCAGCCAATTTTATCGGCTGCAAAACCACCAATAAGTTTACCAGCAAAAGCACTAATGCCCAATACTAAAATACCATGCTCAACATCTTGTGCAAAATGATTGATTACATCATACACCAAACTTCTACCACACATAATTAGTAGTAAACTAATCATTACCCAATCATGATTATCCAATTGATTGCCTGCTTCTTTTTTGCCCTGTACTAAATACTTAGGAAAGCCAACCCTTGCCACCACACCAAGGCAAAACATTACACCTACTGCGGGTATTGCAATTAATAATTCGCTAGCTGCACCAGCCATTAAGCCCAATGCTAAACCTATAACACCTGGTGCTGTAAATATGCCCAATGCTCCAGCTTTGTTATCATGTAGTAGCAAGCATACACTACCACCAACTACATGCACACCTGCCGATGCAAGACCTACCAACACAATAGCCAAATAAGGATTTATAAAAAAGCAAGCAATACTTGTAAGTAGCAAGTACAAACTTGCATAACCAAACAGTTGTAGGTTCTTTGTTTTATCTAACAACAAACCCACAGGCAACTGAAACCCAAACGCTAAAATGGAATAAATAATAAGCAATACATAACTGTTGCTATAATGTTGACTAAACATGTAATGGCTTAGTATAAAACCACTAGTAAAATCGTTTAAGCCATGTAGTAAACCCCAGGTTATAGGTAATGCAATTTGTTTTTTCATACAAAGTATTTTTTGTTTGGGGGCAATCAGCTGTAGTGCTACTATCAGCTTTGGTGTGGGCTTTTCGTTACAAGTTTTTTGTTCGTGCCTCACAAAAAAGCTTTCCACTGCAATCCCATGCCTTTGGGCAGATGGATGTTTTTTCAATTTTTCTCACCTACTCCATCATTAAAGCCAAATAGAAATCCATAGCCACACATGTGCCCTTCAACTCGGCTCAGGATAAACTTGCAACTGCAGTTTAATATGTTTTCTAAAGCTGGCTAAAAAATAAAACTAAAATTTTGCAAAGCAAAATTAATCCATGTACATCTACACAATCTGTGTCATCCATGTGCTATTTCTTAATTATTATTCACCCACAACCCAATACCATAGCTCAATCCATTTATAAAAAAAGCCAGTAACATACTTTTTGTCCAGCCATTTTTAAAAAATAATTGGTAGCCCAAGCCTTCGATTATTGCTACGCCAATTTCTAAAATATTTATGTTTATATTGGTGTTTAGGTAAATGATATGCAACAAGGTCCAAGTAAATAGATTGAGCAAAAAACCGATTAGTAATTTCTCTTTCCAGCTACCTTTTAATAGCCAAAGCACAAAAGGCAATTCAATTAACAGCGTAAAAGCAAAGTAGGCGTATAAAGGCATTAGCTTTTCTTTTTCATTACAAAAAATGCAATGAGGCCCATGAGTGCTATGGCTGTAAGGCTTATTAGCATTATCATATTTACACCCTGCAAATGGTTTTCTTTTTTTTCTACCACTACTTTTTCTGCACTTAATGTTACAGGTATTTCTGTTTCTGAGAATTTCATTTTCCCATTTTCTACGCTATCTAAATGAAATATCATACCACTTCGTTGATTGTACACATACAAAGTATCCGTATGTTCTTTTGTTTTTTTGTTGATGCCATATATCATAGCACCTTTGGGTACACCATAGCCACCATCTAATAAATAGCTAGTATCTTTTAAAAGATCCATTTTATTATCAGCTCTTTGGGCTTGGTAATAAAACTCGTATTCGGTAAAATGGGCAGTATTTGTAAATTGAATCCAAACATCAGGTCTGGGTTTATTGCCAGGCATATCTGCCCAAATTTGGCAGCAAATAGTAAGGCTAAGGGCTAAGAGCAATGTTCTCATTTCGATTTATTTTTTCTAATTTTTCTTATCAATAATATTAATAGTGTAACCAAACCCACCAATGCCAATACTATAATGATGGCAATGCCTGCAATTGCACCAATGGGGGCTACACTATCTAGCAATTGCATTAAAAATAAATTTTGCTCAAAATAAACTGTAAAACAGCAGTTTACAATACCCAATAACCCTTACCTACTTAATTGTTGTAATTAGCTTCGTCTTTTAAAAATTGGGAATGGAATTTCACCTCGTTTCTGTTACTTTTGCCGCCAAATAAGGCTTAAAGCTTAAAATTATGGCAGGTCAATTAAAAGAAGTAAGAAACCGGATTAAGAGTGTACAAAGTACGCAGCAAATAACTAAAGCCATGAAAATGGTAAGTGCTGCTAAACTACGTAGGGCACAAGATGCTATTATACAAATGCGTCCTTATGCTCAAAAGTTGCAAGAAATGCTGAGCAATATTGTAAGTAATATTGAAGGCGGTGCTTCTTTAAAACTGGCTGAAGAAAGGGCTATTGAGAAAGTGTTGTTTATTGTTATAACTAGTGATCGTGGATTGGCGGGTGCTTACAATGCCAATGTGGTAAAACTAACCAAACTTACAATAGAAGAGAAATACCAAGCTCAATTCAAAAAAGGTAATGTAACCATTTGGAACATTGGTAAAAAAGGTTTTGAATCGCTAACAAAAGCTGGTTACAAAACTGATGCAACTCATAAAGATATATATCTAAACCTTACGTTTGAAAACGTACAAGCTGCTGCACAAGCTGCTATGAAAGCTTTTGAAAACAAAGACTTTGATGCGATAGAAATTGTGTACAGCCAGTTTAAGAATGCAGCTACACAAGCATTTGTAGCAGAGCAATTTTTACCCATTCCTAAAATTGTAGCTAAGGTAGGTGCCAAAAAATCTGACTTTATTTTTGAGCCTAATAAAGAGCAATTAATAGCTGAGTTGATGCCCAAAATTTTAAATACACAATTATTTAAAGCAGTGCTAGATGGTAATGCCAGCGAACATGGTGCAAGAATGACGGCAATGGATAAAGCCAGCGAAAACGCTAACGAATTATTGAAGTCGCTAAAAATTTCTTACAACCGTGCAAGACAAGCAGCCATTACTACCGAGCTTACAGAAATAGTAAGTGGTGCAGCAGCATTACAAGGTTAAATTGGTTGATGGTTGGATGTTGATGGTTGATAAAAACCAATAATACCAACTACCAACTACCAACAATCAATTATGGAATTAAGTACCATCATACCACATATAGAGGTTTTAATTTTTGCCAGCGAAAAGCCTCTAACGCCTCTAGAAATTGTTGAACTCATCAATAATGCTTTTGGCTTTTTGGAAGAACGTGTAACCTTAGACCAAGTGGAAAGTTGCATAGAAGGCATTAAAGAAAAATACAGTAGCGAATTTTACCCATTTGAAGTAAAAGAAAGCGGCGGAGGCTTGCAGTTTCTTACCAAAAAAGATTATCACAAAACCTTGGCCCAACTAAATGGTGATAAATTTTTGAAACGTTTGTCATCTGCGGCTTTAGAAAGCTTGGCTATTATAGCTTATAAGCAGCCCATTACCAAAGGTGAAATTGAAAGAATACGTGGAGTGAATAGCGATTATAGCGTTCAAAAATTATTAGAAAAAGAATTGATTATTATAGCTGGGCGAAACGAAAAAATGCCAGGTCATCCATTAGTATATACTACTTCTAAAACCTTTATGGATTATTTTGGTATTAACACTACCCATGATTTACCCAAAATAAGAGAAGTATTGGCAGAACAGTTGGTAGAAGGCACTATCATCAACCCAGCAGATTTTGCTAGTAACGAAAATAATGGT
>JAYVRD010000192.1:0-5945 GCA_043776595.1 Chitinophagaceae bacterium
CCCAACTATATGGTTGGCAAAATTTAGATTGCTTAAGCATTGAGCCAAACATAATGACAGATGAGGCAAAACGTAAGCTACTATCAGCTTTTAGATAAGATACATAGTTTAGTGGTGCATTAAAACTTTGATGCTGATATTTAACCTGATTTGGTAATTTATATTGAAGTTTCATTGAAGCTATAATATTTTCATTACTACTACTTGCTATTTCTGTTAGATTTTTTTCTGTTGGAATTATTTCAAATACAGCCATTAACGAATGTCCACTACCTACTTCTCCACCTTCTAATTCGCTGGTGGTGTCGCTTACTGCATCTTTTTTATTGTCAAAACCTATTAATCTATATTCTTTAACAAATTCTGGATTAAATCTTAAACTTATAAATGCATCATTGGCTACAGCATATAACGTTTTTGTAAATTCAGTTACCAATATTTTTTGAGCTTCATTAATATTATCAATATAAGCAAAATTACCATTTCCTTTTTTTGCTAATGCTTCTAACTTACTATCCTTATAATTACCCATACCAACGCCTAAGCAGGTAAGATATATTCCAGAATTTCTATAGCCAACTATCAGTTCTTCTAACTCTGGTTCGGTATGTTGTCCAACATTAAAGTCTCCATCGGTAGCTAGTATAACTCTGTTGTTGCCATTGATTATAAAACTACGCTTTGCTGCTTTATAAGCAGTTTGTATTGCATCTTGCCCAGGCGTATCTCCACTAGCATATAAAGAATCAATAGCAGCTTTAATCTTTGCTTTATCATTACCCCCTGTAGCAGCTAACAATTGCTCTACACCACCTCCATAGGTAATTATTGAAACAGTATCGACACTTCTTAAATTGTCGACTAGCATTTTAAAACCAGCTTGTAATAGAGGCAACCTAGTTGGTTTATCCATCGAGCCAGACACGTCAATTAAAAAGACAAAATTGGATGCAGGTACTTTATCAACATTTACTTTAGGTGCCAATAAGTTTAAAAAAAGCAACTCGTTTTTTGTATTCCAAGGGCAAGAAGTAAGTTGCGTATTACAGGTAAAGGATTTTGATGTATTTGTATTTTCTATGAAAGAAAAGTAATTGAGCATTTCATCAATTCTTACTGCATCCCTAGGTACTCTGCTTTCGTTATTAATAAACCTACGTATATTGCTATAAGAGGCACGGTCTATATTTAGTGCGAAACCTGTTTCAGGCTATCTATTCGTTTCTACATAATCATTCTCAACAAGGTTACTGTAACTTTCATCTGCCGTGAAAGAAAACTTAGTTTCTTTCTTCATTAAATCTTTTGTAAGAGATGCCAATTTTGGGCGTTGTATACTCGAAGTAGAAGCCTGCATCTTCATTACCAAAGTTTGGTAATCATTTGTTTTAACAGCCTTTTTTAAAGTTTCGTATCCATCTAATAACAGGGTAATAGTATCAACTGCTAAAGATGAGGGCAATCCAAATGTGCCATACGAACCACTGAAAAATGGGTATTTACCTTTAGAGAAAAGTAAAATTTTTACATTTGGAAGTGCAGACCCTTTTTCATTATGAATTTCTCCTCTTAAGTAATATTGTGCAGATGCCATTATGTGACAGCATAGTAAGCAAATTAATATCGCAGTTGATTTTTTCAATACATAAAAATCGTTAACTAGTCCAGAATGTCGATTCTAAGTAGAATTAATTTATTTTTCTTCCCTCTAACACTCTAATATTATTTTTAGTATTCTCAAATTCTGATTTTTTTACCAATAATTTTACGTCACCCACATTACTACAACCATTACCACACCTAATTCTATACGCTTCATTATCGTACATTACCTCTGCACTTCCATTTTCCCATTTCGAGCCAAACAATACAAATTGTTTACTATTCAATCCCCCTAAGCCAAACTCAATGGTATTCTTATTCGCTTCCTCAAATGAAATGGAAAGCTTATCAGCTGTGGAAACTTCACAAACGCCAGGCGTGAAAGCATTAATTACAATTTCATTTATATATTCTCCATTTTCAAAAAGAATAACACCACCTTTAACATCGGCTTTTGTGCCACCAAGACTTCTTCTAAGTACCAATTTTTGTTCGTTATAAAACTGTACTTTTTTTATGTCTAAACCATTTTTTTCAACTCTAGCTTTTAAATCCTCAGTAAAAGGTACAAATTGTTTATCATTTACAAGAGGTGTAGTAGATTGCGTAACAAATAAATTGTTTGCACCACATGCACTAATCATTGTGATTGCAATATAAATAATAAATATTTTTCCAGCATTTAGCATGTGAACCATATTTTTCATGATTTTATCTTAATTAAATTTCTAAATAGAAGGCCATAATTTTAATAGTGTAAAATAAATTCTACCCTTCTATTTAACGCTTTACCGCTAGCTGTAGCATTACTAGCCACAGGTTTAGAGGAACCAAAACCTTCTGCCGTTAATTTTGAGGGGCTAATACCTCTCTTTATAAGATAATCTTTGGCAGCCATAGCTCTATTTCTTGATAAATTGTTATTTGTTATTAATTTACCAGTGTTATCAGTATGTCCAAAAATATCTAAGTATAGAGTTGAGTTTTCGTTTAGAATACCCACCATAGCATCTAACGATTCGTAAGACCTTGTCAATAATGTAGCTTTTCCTGTTTCAAAATAAATATTTTTTGCAAGGGCATTCATTCTGCTTACCAAATTTTTATCAACTTCTGGGCAACCATTGTAAGTATTGGCAGCTATATCAGGACATTTATCAATTTTATCTGCTATACCATCACCATCTCTATCTGGGCAACCTTTTGTAGCTAATGAGCCAGCTGCATCTGGGCATAAATCATCTTTATCCATAATACCATCACCATCTCTATCTGGGCAGCCTTTGCTTGCAGCAGTACCAGGCAAATCTGGACAAGCATCATCTTTATCCATTACGCCATCGCCATCTCTATCTGGGCATCCTTTATACAAAGATGGTCCAGCTACATCAGGGCAGTTATCATCTTTATCTGCTACCCCATCACCATCTCTATCTGGACATCCCTTGGTAAATTGTGTTCCCATTGCATCGGGGCAGCTGTCATCTTTGTCAGCTATTCCATCGCCATCTCTATCGGGGCATCCTTTAGCTAATATAGATCCAAACAAGTCTGGGCAACTGTCGTCTTTGTCAGCAATTCCATCACCATCTTTATCTGGGCACCCTTTGGTACCTAATGGACCAAATACATCAGGGCAGCTATCATCTTTATCAGCAATTCCATCACCATCTTTATCAGGGCAGCCTTTGGTAGCTAATGGACCAAATGCATCTGGACATAAATCATCCTTATCAATTATTCCATCACCATCTTTATCAGGGCAACCTTTTGTAGAAGCAGGGCCAGGACTATCTGGGCATAAATCATCTCTATCCATTACGCCATCACCATCTCTATCAGGTTTACATCCCTTATACTCTGCAGTTCCTGGTTGGTCGGGGCAAGCATCATCTTTATCAGGTATACCATCACCATCTCTGTCTCCTGCCACTACAGTACTAGTAGCAGTACCATTCGTAGTACCATTGGTGCCTCCCGAAGAACTAGTACTTGAAGAAGAGGTGGTGCCAGTGGTTTTAGATGGTTGGGCTATAGCATAATGGCTAAGGCAAAAAGAGATAATTGCGATTAAGAAAAATCGAACAGACAATACTTTTTTCATAAAAAAGTTAATAAAAATGATTTTCAATATTGAATACGGCTAGTATTAAATCATAGGTATTGCCATTGAAGTATAAAAGTATACCTAAAACTAGGCAGGGGTGTGATATGTTAATAAACTATAAGCCAAGAAAAACTATGTTCACATGTATTGAAAACTAACTTCTTTAAAAATCAAGTTTATTTGAATGGAAGAATATTTTTTGAAAAATGATACAATTTTTGCAGGAGTTTATGATGCCTGCAACTGATAAATTTCTTTGATGTTTCTACCTAGTCCATCATAATCTAGTCCATAACCTACTACAAACTTATTGGGGATAGAAAAACAATAGTAGGCTATTGGTATTTCAAATTGACGTGGTTCTGGCTTATCTAAGAGCACTGCTATTTTTAAAGAAGCCGGTTGTTGGTTTTGTAATTGGGGTAAAAAATTGTGCAGGGTTCTGCCGGTGTCAATGATATCTTCTATAATAATTATATCCCGTCCTTTAATATCCATATCCAAACCAATAGCTGTTATTACCTGCCCTGTAGATTTTGTGCCTTTGTACGAGGCTAGCTTTATAAAACAGATTTCTGCATCAATGGTTACTTGCTTGAATAAATCTGATGCAAACATGAACGAGCCGTTTAATATAGCTATAAACAAAGGCTTTTTACCAGCATAGTCCTTATCTATTTTGGCACCTAATAATTTTATTTTATCTAGTATTTCAGCTTCGCTAATAAATGGTACAAAAGATTTATCGTGAATGGTGGTAACTAACATGTTAGTATTTTTATTGAAGTCGTTTAGTTGGTGGCTACCTGTTTTTTATTGCAACTACAAATTTGGGAGTTGTTGGCGAAGATTTACGTAAATAAATTTTTTCGCCAAATAAAACTTCAGACCCTTTGGGTATTTTATTAAACATGTATATCACATCTAACTGTACACCTTCTTTTTGGCTAATTGTATATACAGTCTCTTCGGCTTCTACAATATGCACTTCTTTGTCACCCCTTTTTTGCTTTTTTTGTAAAAAAATTAGTTGTGCTTTGTTTAATATTTCTGTACCTGCATTTAGCTCATTAAATTCAAGTAATTTTTTTAATGACAAATTATATTCATCTGCAATGGCTAATAGCGATACACCTTCTTCTACCCATAATACTTTTATTTGATTAATTGAAAAAACACCTTTAGGATAATTAGAGATATTTTTTAGTAATGGCTTATCAAGCATTGCAATAGATGGTGCAGTTTCTTCTACGGTCATAATTTCTTCAAACACAGTTGCTACTACTTGCTTTGGTAGCGATGCATCGCTGCTATCTATATTTGCTTCAATTGTAGGTAAAGGGGGTGCTACATCAATTGGTAATTGTTGCAATGCTAGCAAAGTATACTGCTGTAAGTTGTAATCTTTTATAATTTTTATTAGTTGCTGTGGGTATTTTTTTTCGGTGGCATAACCAGCTTTCTTTAAACCATTTGCCCAAGCTTCAAAATCTTTTGGGTCTAGTTTAAAAAGAGAATTGTACCATGGTCGACTCTTTAAAAAATCCGAATGATCTTTATAGCTGTCAGCAGCCGAAGGATAAACCCTAAAACATTCTCCTCTTTCATCATCATCATGATAGGTTTTTTCTCCCTTCCATTCTTCCTTGCATTTTATACCAAAATGGTTATTGCTTTTTTTACATAATTCACTTTCGCCCATACCACTTTCTAGTAATCCTTGTGCCAATGTAATAGCTGCTGGTACGCCACTACGTTGCATTTCGGCTATGGCAACGTCTTTATAAGCGTCTATATAGCGTTTGGCTTTTTCTTTTTGTGCAAAGCATAAAAAACCTATTACAAAACTAACTATAGTTAAAATAAATTTCTTCATTGGGTCTTCTTTTTAATCATTAACAAACCATCACGTACCGTAAGTAAAACCTGTTCTGTTCTTTCATCGTTTTTCACATGCTGATTAAAAGCATCAATTGCTTTTGCATTTTTTCCTTTAATCTCTTCATCTAATACTTGACCATGAAATAAAACATTATCTGCCAAAATTATTCCATGTTCACTCAGTCTTGGCACTACCATTTCATAATAAGCAGTATAACTTGTTTTGTCTGCATCTATAAAAACCAAATCCCAAGTATAGTTTAGTTTTGGTATTATTTCTAAGGCATGTCCAAGGTGCAAATGTAGTTGCTTATGGTATTGACTTTTGTCAAAGTTTTGTTGAGCGGTTTCTGCA
>JAYVRD010000193.1:0-5917 GCA_043776595.1 Chitinophagaceae bacterium
GTTGGCAACCCTATTTCAACTATCCATTTGGCATTGGAGAAACCAATCCTTGCTGGTTGGTAGACATTAATAATTTGCTAATAGCTTGGCGACAACGTCTAAAACAAAACAATCAATTGGTAGAAGAAACTTACAACCTAAGTCAATCAATTAACAACCAACAGCCAACAACTATTTTTTGCGATGGCGTAGCAGGCTTCAACAATCCCTATTTTCAAAACCTACCTTACACACGCATGAAGGGGGAAGCATTGATTGCGTCTATTCCTAACTTGCTAAGAAAAAATATTTACAAGCAAGGCTTAAACTTAGTGCCTTGGCAAAATGATTTATGGTGGGTTGGTTCATCGTACGAATGGGATTTTACAACCACCGAACCCACTGAAAGTTTTAAACAAAAAACAATTAATCAGCTAAACAGTTTCTTAAAGATACCCTACAAAATTATTGACCACTTTGCTAGCGAACGCCCTGCCAATATGGAACGCAGACCTTTTGTAGGCTTACATCCCATACACCAAAATATTGGTATACTAAATGGCATGGGTACAAAAGGTTGTTCTTTGGCACCTTACTTTGCTTATGAGTTGGTGCAGCATTTGGTACATGATAAGCCTATTCATCCACTGGCAGATGTAAGAAGATTTACAAAAATTTTGAGTAGGTAATTGGGGCTATACTCTTAAAAGTTAATAATTGATAGTGCTACTAAACAATTTAATTTCACAATATTTTTTTTGAATTAATAGTATGTGTTAGTGTTGTGTTTGTTTAGTTGAAAAAATATTTCTTTTAGCTACACTTGTGTTACTAAGTAACATCTTCCCTATTTCAATACTGGTTTATAGCTTCCTGCTTTTATCTTCGCTAAGCAAAAAATAACATCATGCCCATACTTAGTGCAGAACGTACCAACCCCGATTTTGAAATGACTATTACCGATGCTACAGGTAATAGTATGGTGATTGATATTCCTACAGACCAAGGAGGCAATGGCAATGGTATGAGGCCTATGCAAACTGTTTTAGCTGCCTTGTGTGGTTGTAGTGCTGTAGATGTAGTAAGTATTTTAAAAAAACAAAAACAAATACTTACTGGTTTTAAAATTACAGTTGATGGTGAACGTGAGCAAGGTAAAGAACCATCAGTTTGGGAGACAGTTGATTTGGTGTTTGAACTAACTGGTGAAGTAGAACCCAATAAAGGGTTTAGGGCTGTGAAATTATCGGTAGATAAATATTGTAGTGTAGCCGAAACTGTAAGAAGGGCAGGGGCTACCATTAAGTTTAAAGTATTGGTGAATGGGATAGAGGTTAGTGGACAATAGTGAGTGGGTTGTGAGAAAAATGGAATTTAGGATTAGGAATTTGTTGTTCAATGCTAGATAGCAATCCGTAGCTTAAAATGTGCGACGCAACCGAAGTTTAATTGAAATACAAAAGCTGGTTACACAAAAAATACTATAATGAAAGATTTGCATCCTATAACAAAAATGTTAGGCTATAAATTTTGCCATACAAGTTTTGCTATCAATTTGTATTTGCGTAAACCCCATTACTTTTAAAAAGTGTTGGTGCTGTTTATTAAATACTGTATCGTATACAATACGTTTTACACCATTGGCTACTAAGTATTCTTTTTCTGCTTCAAAAATAAATCGGCCTACTTTAAAATCTCTATAGCTGGGTACGGTATAATTTATTTCTACAATGGCATCACCATTTGTGGTAAGTTTTGCTACAAAAAGATTGGCAATAGAAATGTCTCTAAGTACCACAAAACAAATCTTTTGTTGAGAGCTAATGAAAACAAAGTTGGGGAAATAGTTTTCAATATCTTTTTGATAAAATTTGATGAACTGTTGAACGATGTTATTCATTTCATTGATAACAGTAAGTTTAAACTGCTCTTTATACTGGTACAGTTTATTAAGCTGGTACATATTAATGCATAGTAAAACAGAATTGGCTATGATGATAGGCCATGCACCAATTAAAACACCATACACAATAAAAGAAACCTGACCCGCAGTACTTAACCAACGAAATTTTAGTGTATTGCTTACTAATAGTGAGTAAGCTAAAAAAGCAGAAGCCAAATATCCAATCAACACATTCATAGAGTTAGTTTAAAGGTTTAATATTCTTTTGCAACCACTCTTGTTGGCTATGGGCTGATTGCTCAAGCAATACTTTGTCCTTTAGTTTTTCTTGAGCCCTTGCTATAGCTTGGTCTATTAGTTCGTGTTCTATAACCTCATCATCTTTAAAGCCAAATAAACCCATCATG
Organism: Chitinophagaceae bacterium; assembly: GCA_043776595.1. Classification (GTDB taxonomy): domain Bacteria; phylum Bacteroidota; class Bacteroidia; order Chitinophagales; family Chitinophagaceae; genus UBA1930. Next base: position 2,290 of record JAYVRD010000193.1, read on the forward strand.
CTAATAATTTTTTCGCCACCTAACTGCTTAAATAATGGTTCATCTAATGCACTTAAAACCGTTTTATTTACTATTCCTAAATGAGTAAATAATTCATCTTCTTTCGTGGCTAAAGGATAATGCTCTACAAAAATATAATGGGCAGCATTGGTTATTAACGCCTGTCTATACATAATTACTTTATTGGCAAACCCATACGGCTCCAGTAAAGTATTTAAAGTGTTGAAAGTTTCATCAAACCACACTACAAACTGTGTTTCTGGTTTTTCATGCAGCATTGTTATACAAGCTTTCCACTTTAAAGCTTGTGAGACCCAAACTTTGTTTTTTACAAGGTGGGGTTGGTCTTTATGTTTAAATAAATCAAGAAAACTCATGCTACTAAATTTAATCAGTAGCAAAAATGGGTTTTAAGGAGCAAATCATCAAACTAAAAGCAAAAGGTTTTGTTCTACATTTGACAACTAAGCAAGTATATGGCAAAAGGTAAGCAGCAAGAAGGCATTGCAACTAAACAAAATAAAATTGAGATGATTGAAGTGTTTGGTGCAAGAGAACACAATCTAAAAAACATAGATATTTCTATACCTAAAAACCAATTAGTAGTTTTTACTGGCGTTAGTGGTAGCGGTAAAAGTTCGTTGGCGTTTGATACGATTTACAACGAAGGACAAAGACGCTACATGGAAAGTTTTAGTGCTTATGCTAGGCAGTTTATGGGTGATATGGAACGGCCAGATGTTGATAAGATTACTGGGCTTTCTCCCGTAATTTCTATTGAACAAAAAACGACTAATAAAAACCCTCGAAGTACTGTAGGCACTGTAACAGAATTGTATGATTTTTTGCGTTTGTTGTATGCACGTATTGGTGAAGCCTATAGCTATAACACTGGTAAAAAAATGGTGAAGTTTAGCGAAGAGGAAATTGTAGAAAATATTTTTACCAAATTCAAAGGCAAAAAAATTTCATTGTTAGCACCACTGGTAAGGGGTAGAAAAGGACATTACAGAGAACTTTTTGAAGACATTCGCAAGAAAGGCTTTTTAAAAGTAAGGGTTGATGGAGAGGTGATGGACTTAACACCCAAGCTACAAGTAGATAGGTATAGGATTCATGATATTGAAGTAGTAGTAGATAGATTGGCTGTAACGGATGATATGAAAGTACGCATTAGCCAAAGTGTACAGCAAACGTTGAAGATGGGTAAAGATTTAATGTTTGTTCACCTCACCCCCAACCCCTCTCCTAAGGGAGAGGGGAGTAAAAACCAATCTGCACAATCTTCTTCATCTAATCTACCTCCTTTGGAGGGGCTAGCAGAGGTTGGTGATACCTTCATGTACAGTAAGCAACTCATGTGTTTAGATACTGGCATTAGCTACGAAGAACCAAGCCCTAATGCTTTTTCTTTTAATAGCCCTTATGGTGCATGCCCTACCTGCAAAGGCTTAGGTAATGTTTATACCATAGACATAAATACAATACTACCCGACAATACAAAGACTGTAGCTGAAGGTGGCATTATACCATTAGGAGAAGAAAGAGATGCAAGTGTGTATCAGCAAGTAAAAATATTTTCTAAGAAATATAAAATTAACTTAGCTACACCCATTAACCAATTAACAACAGAGCAAATTAATTTGCTACTCTATGGAGACCAAAATATTTCTAACAGCTTAGAGTTAGATATGAACGATGAAACTATTCCTGATACTTATACTGGTAGTTACGAAGGCATTATTCCGATGCTTAAAAGATGGTTCACCTCATCTCAAAGCAACGAAGGTCTAAAAACTTGGGTAGAAAAATTTATGGAATTATCGCCTTGCCCAACTTGTAAAGGTGCAAGATTAAAAAAAGAAAGTTTATGGTTTAAGATAGATGAAAAAAACATCAGCGAATTAGGCAATATGAACTTAGACAAACTCATCATTTGGTTTGATACACTAGAAAAAAGATTAAGTAACAAGCAAAATGCAATTGCCAAAGATGTATTGAAAGAAATAAGAGAACGACTACAGTTTTTGCTAGATGTTGGGCTTACTTATTTATCCCTTAACCGCCCATCTAAAACATTAAGTGGTGGCGAAAGCCAACGCATACGCTTAGCTACGCAAATTGGTAGCCAACTACAAGGCATCACGTACATTTTAGATGAACCTAGTATTGGTTTGCATCAACGAGATAACCAACGCTTAATAGAAGCTTTAAAAAATTTAAGAGATATAGGCAATAGTGTTTTGGTGGTAGAACATGATAAAGACATTATGCTAGCCAGCGATTATTTGGTAGATATTGGCCCCAAAGCTGGCAAGAATGGTGGGCAAGTTGTAGCTGCTGGCACACCAGCCCAAGTATTAAAAAGCAATAGCGATACTGCTCAATATTTGAATGGAGAAAAAAGTATAGCTATACCAACCGAACGTAGAAAAGGTAATGGCAAATTTTTAGAATTGAAAGGTGCTAAAGGCAATAACCTAAGAGATGTTTCGGTAATATTTCCTTTGGGTAAATTGATTGTAGTAAGTGGCGTAAGTGGTAGCGGTAAATCCACTTTAATAAACGAAACCTTGTATCCACTTTTATCTAAACATGCTTACAACAGCAAGATGCCAGTACAAGAATACAAAAGCATTAAAGGCTTAGATGATATTGATAAAGTAATTGAAATAGATCAATCACCTATTGGGCGAACACCACGTAGCAATCCAGCTACATACTGTGGTTTTTTTACAGAAATAAGAACTCTGTTTGCCAGTGTACCCGAAGCTAAAATTCGGGGTTACAATGCTGGGCGTTTTTCTTTTAACGTAAAAACGGGTAGGTGCGAAGTTTGTGAAGGGGGTGGTATGAAAGTAATTGAAATGAATTTTTTACCCGATGTATATGTGCATTGCGAAAAATGCAATGGCAAACGATACAACCGAGAAACTTTAGAAATTCGGTACAAAGGAAAATCTATTAGTGATGTGCTAGATATGACGGTAGATGAAGCTTGTGAATTTTTTAATGCCATACCTTGGTTGTATAGAAAAATAAAAGTGCTGCAAGATGTGGGCTTAGGTTATATAACCCTTGGACAAAGTGCTGTTACATTAAGTGGTGGTGAAGCCCAACGTGTGAAACTTAGTACAGAATTGGGTAAAAAAGATACCGGTAAAACTTTTTATATTTTAGATGAACCAACAACTGGCTTGCATTTTCAAGATATACAATTATTAATGGATGTGGTAAATAAATTGGTAAATAGAGGTAACTCTGTTTTAATTATAGAACATAACTTAGATGTAATTAAAGTAGCCGACCATATCATAGATTTAGGTCCAGAAGGAGGTGATGGCGGTGGTAAAATTTTATTTGAAGGCACACCCGAAGAAATGTTAGGTATTAAAAATAGCCATACCGCAAAATTCTTAGCAATAGAAATGAAAGGTTAGTGAATAATGAGTGAAGTAATAGCCAATATTACAATGCCAATTAAAGCGTAAACAAAATGTGTAGCATCATCTGCAGATGTATTGTCTTTTCTTAGGTTCATATAAGCTCATTTCATTTATGACGAGCTACTAGATACGATGGTTGCAGCACTATGGTTTTTGTTTATCTTAAATACCTGTTTCGCCTT
>JAYVRD010000194.1:0-5909 GCA_043776595.1 Chitinophagaceae bacterium
TACCGCCACCTACAGCTCCCATATCTTTCATTCTACGCATAAACTCTGGTCTTGTAGCTATTACAGGTGCAGTATCTGTACTTAACCCTTTTATTTCAACGGTTACATGTAAATCGCTAACAGGAAACTCAAATAATTTCTTTAAGTTTTCTGTTTCATCTTTACTTAAAACACTATCAACACCATCTTGTTTGTCAATTAAATTATCCACTATATCAGCATCAACCCTTACAAATGTTGTATTCTCCCATTTCATTTCCATGTTGTTGATGAACGCTGCATCTACCAAGGTTTCCATTTTTACTACTATATAACCCTTTGCTGTAGCAGCTTGTATGTAAGCATCTTGTTGTATGGGATTTGTGGTGTAAATAATTACTTGTTTGCCATCCTTGTTTTTTTGCAAGGTTTCTGTCGCTATTTTATATTCTTCAATGGTATAAAAATTGCTAGTATTGGTCAAAATTTCAGCTTCTGAGGTCTCTACTTTAGCTTGGTTTGATGAGGCTGTACTTTCCATCACCAAAAACTTATTGGCTTTCTCTAAAAACTTATCATCCGTCATCATACCATACTTCACAAACAAGCCCAAACTTTCCCACTTTTGTTCAAATGCAGTTCGTTCGTTTCTAAAAATTTCTTCTAATTTATCAGCTACTTTTTTAGTAATGTGTGCATTTATTTTTCTTACGTTGGGGTCTCCTTGCAAGTAACTTCTACTCACGTTTAATGGAATATCTGGACTATCTATTACCCCTTGTAACAACATTAAAAATTCAGGAACAATTTCTTTCACTTCATCCGTTACAAAAACCTGATTGCTGTATAATTGAATTTTATCTTTTTGTATTTCGTGGCTTTGCTTAATCTTAGGAAAGTATAAAATACCTGTAAGGTTAAAAGGATAATCCACATTTAAATGAATCCAAAATAAAGGTGTTTCGTTATATGGGTATAGTTCTTTGTAAAAGTTTTCGTAATCTTCTTTGGTAAGATCTGCTGGTTTTTTTATCCAAATTGGACTGGTGTTGTTAATACTTTTTTCAGCTTCACCTTCTTTTTTTTCTTCAGCTATATCTTTAAAATAGATAGGTATAGGCAAAAATTTACAAAACTTTTCTAGTACACTTTTTATTTTGTACGCCTCTAAAAATTCTTTGCTATCCTCGTTTATGTGCAATATTATTTTTGTGCCACGTTGCTTTTTTTCTACTTCAAATAGTTCAAATTCTGGGCTACCATCGCAACTCCAATACACAGTAGATGCTTCATCGTTATGGCTTTGAGTAAGCACTTCTACTTTTTCTGCAACCATAAATGCACTGTAAAAACCCAAACCAAAATGACCAATTATGTTGGCATCTTTATACTTAGCCACAAATTCTTCTGCACCACTAAAGGCTACTTGGTTAAGGTATTTGTCCACTTCCTCTTTCGTCATACCTACGCCCCTATCTTCTATGGTTATTGTTTTTTCTTTGGCATCAAGTGTTACATCAATTCGCAATTCGCCCAACTCACCTTTGGCTTCTCCAAGGCTAGATAATGTTTTTAATTTTTGTGTGGCATCGGTAGCGTTACTTATTAATTCTCTAATAAAAATATCGTGTTCGCTGTACAAAAATTTCTTAATAATAGGAAAGATGTTTTCTGTTTGTACTCTAATTTGTCCTTTTTGCATACTGGTTATTTTTTAGTTTTTTTTGGTTACCAACTTTTGTATTTCAATTTAGCTTCGGTTGCGTCGCACCCTTCAAGGTTTGGAACAGTGCTGAACAGCTTAACATAGATAGTTTAATGCCCAGCAACTATAAATTTATCATTTGCCGATTTACGTTCCTATAGTACAAGTGTGCGACGCAACGGCAGCCTAATGCATATTCTACAGCTGGCTACATAAAATTTCTTACTCAAACTCACAGTTCAAACAAAATACCAAATGATGCCTTGCTGCCATGATGGCAAATAAAAAAGCCATTGCATACACAATGGCTTTTAAAAAATGATTTCAATCTATTATCGAGTTATTTTAATATCGTCTGGCTCGTAAGTACCTACCAAACTTGGCGATGTGCCAGCTGGTGCTTCGTAACGGAAGGCAATATTTATTTTTTGACCTAGGTAGGCTGTAAAATTATAAGGACCAAAAGTATCAAATGGGGTAAAAGCAGTAGCCGAACCTGCTGGTACTGTAGCTAGTAAAGTCCATGTGGCAGATGCTGGTGTACCACCTGTATAATTGGTAGAAATATAGGCTTTAAATGTACCTGCTGAGTACCTACGAGAGCAAGTAAAAGTATAAGCTGGTGCACCTGTAGAAGGCAAGCTAATTTGTGGTGAAATTAACCAAGTAGAAATATTGGTAGTACTTAAAGCAGTAGAGCTGAAAGCTGAAATTTTAGGAAAGATACTACTACCAAATGATGCCATTGTAAAAGGCACATCACCGGTTTCCATAATATTCTTCCAACCAGGAATGCTAAGTGCTGCTGTGCCGGTAGTGGCATAGCCTTGAAAATCTTCTTCAAACAAATTGCAACGGCTATTGGTAAATAGTACATCTGTTGTGTCTCTTAAAAGAAGCTGTGGAGTATTATCGTAAGTGGTATAAATAGCTTTAATAGTACCATTTCCTTTAGCAGGAGCAAGGGCTGCAAAATTGGCAAAGCCACTTGTACGTATGATGATAGTATTGCCACTACAATCTCTTATGGTTAGGTTTTTAGATGCTTTGTAAGCTGATGTATCGCCATAAGTGCCACTAGTATCACCTTTCAAAAATTCGTAGTTGCTTAGCTGTATTAGTGAGCCTAAGTAAGCATCTTGCATATTGGTAGTTAAAGCACTTTGGGCTACAGATTTAGCTATCACTGCATTGTTTAACGAGCCACCTGTAACATAGTTTTTAATTAAATCGTTGGGTATGCCTTGTATAGATGGCACACCAGCAACTACAGCTCTATAGCCAAGCTGCATTAGTCTGTGATAATCGGTTATGTATAAACCTTTACAGTTTACAAATACTTTACGCCCTACTGGGTAAGTAGCATATAAACTGGTTGCTTCTAACTCTAAAGCAATTGCCCCAGTACTATCTTGGATGTAAATTTCTTTATAGAGATTACCACTTTTATCATCTGCTATTACTACGCCAGCTATTACCATATCGGTAGTAATCATATCTAACTGAGCAGACACAGTATGCAAAGTTTTTAATTGCTTAATGGTATGCGTTACAGTAATGTTGGGGTCTGTTGCCCCTGCTGGAGCATCGAATTTTTTCTTACAAGCTGGCATTATGGTGGCTATTGTAGCTACCAATATTATTGCGGTAAGTAAAAGGCTAAGTTTATTTTTCATGTTATAATATATTGCAGATGAATAAATAAGTATTTGGGTTTTAAAAACGAAGTGTGGTACTAATGAAATAATTTAAGCCATAAGCATAATAATATTTTGCAGGAAACTTGTTTGGATTTTTTTCATTGAAATCAAAACGCAACTGCTCGTATCCACCAGTAATAATATCTTTATTATTAAGTAAGTTATTAATGCCTAAGTTAAACACTAAAAAAGTATTCTTCTTCAAGCCCCAGCGTTTGGGTATTTTGTAAGAATAGCCACCAAAAAAGTCAACTGTATATTGCTCTTTAAATTGTTGTTGCCCAAGTATGTTATTCCACAAGTCACTTTTTTCCGATACGCCATTTACTGCTGCTGCTGTGCGGCGTATTGGGTTTATGTCTAGCCACATTTGGTCAAAGTAGTTGGCGGTTAAGCTTACAAACCAAAACTTAGGGCTGCGATAGCTTACACCCAAACTATAAGCTTCTTGTGGTGTGCCACCTACACGATAGTTAAGAGAGTAAACGGTATCTCTACTTATAATACCTTCTTTATTATCTAAAGTGCTGGTAGTATTTTGCCTGCTGTTATAATAATATCTACCTACTGCTGCTGCACCATTTACAGTAACATTGGGTAATACCTTAGCTTCAAAGCCAAACTCACCACCAAAGTGCAGTTTATTTATATTGCTAATAGCGTAGTTTACAAAATTTTGGTAAGAGTCGTGATAAAAACTCATCACGTTCATTTGGTTATTAAACTCGGTATAATAGCCTCCTAAATGTACTTTAAGTTTAGGAGCATTTAATACATAGCTACCTTCTATGCTTGTTATGGTTTCACTTTTTACATCATCTTGTTTAAAATCTCTAGTACGTGGTGATAGATAAACGTTATCAAAAAAAGGAGCCCTTGTCATATAAGCACCATTTACATAAAAGTAATTTCTACCATCTAACTTGTAAGTAACACCACCTTTAAAAGCATAGTTGGTAAACTCGTTGGTTTGAGATTTGCCATAAGAGTTGTTAGGAAACAATCCGCTTTTTACATTGCCTGTTCTATAAAAACTTGTATTAGATAATTCTGCTGCAGCAAAAAAATCTACCTGCTTAAATTTAAAAACACCTTGTGCCCAAGCTGCTGCTTTGTTTATATTAATATCGTAATCATAGCCATAACGGTCGCCTTCTTTTACAATACGGTTGGGGCGGTTCAAATCGTTTTGAATGACATCGTTGTTGTTAGGAAAACTTCTTTCTGCAAATTGGTTTAAATCCACAAAATAATCTGCACCTAATAAATCATTAATTTGGTGGTAGTAATTATTTTTCATGTATTGGTACGATGCACCTGCTGTAAATTCTACATGATTACTTATTCTTGCATTGTACACAGAGTTTATATTAAAACGTTTGGTATCGGTAATATTTTCACTTAATAAATACCTAGCACGTTTGCCTGTTGTACCATTAATAGTTTCTGTGTTGCCACTTCGGTTGGCATCGTACAATTTATTCCAGTTAATTTGGCTAAGTGATGGGTCGTTAGCCCAAGCAGTAGCAACTAATTGCTGTATGGCTGGGTCTTCTTGATAGCTAGGTAAATACCTGTAATAATCTGGGCGTGGATCGGCAGCGTTAAACCAATCTAAGCCAGTAGCCCCACGTTTACCAAACGAGAAACCAGCAGCTGTAACCAAAGATGACTTGTTATTTAATCTATAATCATGTGTAAGAATAATAACAGGTTGGTTGCTCTTGCCCACATTGGCATTACGCTTTTTGCCATTTTGGTAGCCCCAATAGGGATTGTAATAATTTGTACCAGCAAGCTGTTGTGCTTCGGCAGTAGCAGCACCTTGCTTTCCATTTTCGGTAGGTGCACCAAACGCTACTAACGATAGCAAATGTTTTTGCCCAATGCGTTTATCTACTCCTATAACCCAGCTCCAACCATCGTAATAAGTGCCAGGCACATACCCTTCATCTGCATATCGGCGACTGCCGCTAAAACTAAATGCCCAACCCTTTTTGCTAATACCAGTATTGTGTGTAAATGTAATACGATGAGTATAATTTCTGTTAGATAAAGCGTAACCAACTTCTGTTTGCTTACGTTGCTTGCTGGCACGGCTATCTATGCTTGTTACACTACCTAATTCTCCAAAGGAAAAAGTATTGTAGCGTAAGCCAATAGATAAGTCTTTATTACGCATCACATCGTTTAAGCCACCCCACAAACCAAATGGAGTAAAACCATTGTCTAGGTTTTCCATAGGTATCCCATTCATGTAAGTGCCAAAAGCATCGGCATCATACCCTCGTATTTTAAACCTTGCAGCTCCAAAGTTGAAGGAAGCAGCATTGTAAAACGGATCTCTACCTGCCGTTAATAAACTGGCTACATTTTGAGCACTACCATCCCCCAAGTCGTTATCATCTAATGTTACCGTAGGTATATTATCGCTGATGCTAGCTTTTACATCTTCGGCAAGGCTATCAACCAAATTGGTTATCGTAGTATCTTTTACTACTTTTTGTTTAGGCTGCTGTGCTGTA
>JAYVRD010000195.1:0-22555 GCA_043776595.1 Chitinophagaceae bacterium
AGGATTGAATCTTTATTTGTACAAAAAATATGATGATAGTGAATCAAAATATCGTACAGCATTATTAGATAATAAAACACTCACTGCTCAAAATGATGCAATCAATACTAGCTTTAAAGTAACCACCGATAGTTCCTATTTACATGTTACCATGCCTGGTATACCTGGCAATGAGGGTAAATTGGCAACAGTATTTTGGGACAGCAAAACCAAAGATGTTTACCTAATGGCTAACCGCATGCCATTGCTTGAAAAGGGCAAGCAATACCAACTTTGGGCTATAGTAGATGGTAAGCCTGTGGATGCTGGTGTAATAGGAGAATGTACCGGGCTTTGCAAAATGAAGAACATTCCAAAGGCTTCTATGTTTGCCATTACAATAGAAAAAGAAGGTGGCAGCGAAGGCCCAACACTTACTGCAATGGTTGTAGCTGGTAAGGTGTAACCAAGTTTCTCTTTTATTTTTCAAACCACAATATTGAAATACTCGTAATTAAAGACGTTAAGAAATTAAACGTGCTAGTAATAGCGGGGTTTTTTCAGACAGGTTAGGAGCCACAAGGGGTTGTGGCTCCTTTTTGTTGTATTATATTCGCAGCATTATGCAGCCTAAGCCCTTACGTTTTGTTCAGTTTATACCAGCTTTAGTTATATTTACTATTAGCTTTTATTTATTCACTTTGCCAGGTAACCAAATCCCTCAAATTGATTGGATGGACAACATTAATGGAGACAAAATTGTACACGCTGGCTTATTTGCTGCATTAGGTTTTTGGTTTGGATTTCCCTTTAGAAGAAGTACTATAACACAAACCAAAAGAAAACTATGGTTTGTAATCATTTTGATTGTTGGTGTTTTGTATGGCACAGCCATAGAGTTTATACAGAGAGATTATATTCCCAATCGTTCGTTTGATTTACTTGATATTCTGAGCGACTCTATTGGTTGTTTGGTTGCTTTTGTATGCAGTTTAAAATACTTCTTATCTCCTTAATGTTGTATATCCTTAAAAAAGTTGGACCCCGTAGAAACGGAGTCCGCAACCAAAACTAACTGCTTATGAGAAAATTGTTATTTCATAATTTGCACTAATAGTAACGCAAACGCAGTGCCATTAGTATTTAAAATTTAGTTAATCGTGTGCTAAGGATTTGCTAAAGAGTTTTCAAGTTTTTTTACTTCGTAATTCTACTCTCTACCAGCAATCACTACACAAACTTCTTAGTTAAAGATGAAATAAAATGTCAAGGGTTTAACAATGAAATGTTAATTGAATTGGAAACAAAAAAGCCCTGCAAATGAGCAAGGCTTTTAAGAGTTAAGTTTTTAAATTTATTTGCCAAACAGTCCTTTAATAGTATCTAAAATACCTCCACCACTTTGTGGGTTGTTTGCATTACCTCCACCAGTAAACTGTCCAATAAGGCTTTGAATATCTAAATTTCCACCACCTAGTTTGGAGATGATGCTTTGAATATCAAAACTATTATCATTTGGGTCGTTGGTTTTATGTACAAATTTTTGTAACACTTGGGGGATTAAGTTACTGGCTATGCCACCAGCTGCATTTTTATCTAAGCCAAATTTATCCATAAGATTTTGTATAAAACCGCCTTGAATATTTTGAGCTACTGGGTTGCTTGCTATACCATGGCTACCACTTTTAAAAAGGTTAATAACATCAGTTATATTGCCACTACTCACAGCATTTTTTAAGCCATCAAAAATAGAAGAAGAGGCTTCTTGTACAGCTTCTTCATTTCTTTCATTGGGTATATCTGGGTTTTTAATGATGGCATCTCCAGCATGTTGTTTTACTAAGTCGAATAAGTTTTCTAGCATAACATTTTTTTAGTTGCATTAAAAGTAACAGTAACCCTGCAAAAATCAATTAAAATTATGTTTAATCTAAACTTTGATTGCTGGCGGCGGCCAGTTTTAAAATTCTATCAAACTGTGCTGGCGTTAAATCGTTGTAGAAATAATAGATAGGGTCTACTGGTGTGTTGTTTCTATGTACTTCGTAGTGGCAGTGAGGTCCGGTACTTTTGCCAGTGCTGCCCACATAACCAATTACTTCGCCACGCTTTACAGTTTGTCCTTGCCTTGCTTTTGTACGCACCATATGTCCATACAAAGTTTCATAGCCATAACCATGGTTTATTTTTACATGATTACCATAACCATTATTGGTATTGCCTGCTAGCGATACAACTCCATCTGCTGTGGCATAAATAGGTGTGCCTTGTGGTGCAGTAAAATCTAGCCCTGCATGAAACTTAGGCACTTTATAAACGGGGTCTATCCTTGTGCCAAAACCACTAGCTATACGCGTTAAATCTTTATTGCTTACAGGTTGAATGGCTGGTATAGCAAGTAAAAGTTTTTCTTTGTTTTTTACAAGGTCTTCAATTTCTTGATAGCTTTTAGCTTGATACGCTGTTCGGTAAGAAAGATTGTTAAGCTGTGCAGTCATGCTTTTTACAAGCTCAGTTTCGCCCATGCTTTGCACTAGTTTTACCTCTTTTTGCATTTCCATATCTTTTATCCTAGCACTATCTGGTATGGGTAGGCTTTCAAAAATGGAGCGATACACTTTGTTGTCTCTATTTTCAAGTTCATCCATCTGCAATTGTAACTGCCTTGTTCTTTCTTGTAATAAGGTGTAGTTGTTATTTAGGTCGGTGTTTTGCTCTTGTAAACGTTTTTCGTTGGCAGTAGGAAAATAGCGGTAAGCTATCATTAAAAATATAAATGCTGTAACCAAGGCTGCTGCTACAAAGCCAAAGGCACGTAATAGTTTCACTCTTAGCGGAAGTTCTAACTTCTCGTAACGAAGTGAATGGGTATTATAGTAATATTTTATTTTTTTCATTTAAGGGGGTTGGTAAAAGTAAACATTTTAATACCTCACCCCAAACCCCCAAAATATATAGAATGGCTTTAAGTGTGTAGTTGGGTTGCTAGTGTTTTTGCCCAATAGATATTCTATAGCCCAAAGGCAGCAGATAGCAGTGGATACCACGCTGAGGCTTTGTGCCATAGCTTTTGTGGCGGAGTAGTAACGAATAGCTGCTACTACAGCCAATGGAAGTACAAAAGTTGACTGCCCCAAACCTTATCTTTGCCAGCCCTATAAAAGGGCTTGCAAAATTTTTGTTTATGATGACTTCTGCTGAAATACGACAACAGTTTTTAGATTTTTTTAAAACTAAGGGGCATACCATCGTACCTAGTGCACCTATTGTTGTAAAAAACGATCCTACCCTTTTGTTTACCAATGCTGGTATGAACCAGTTTAAAGATTATTTTTTAGGGAATAAGCAGCCCGACTATAAACGTATTGCCGATACACAAAAATGCCTACGTGTAAGTGGCAAGCACAATGACTTGGAAGAAGTAGGTGTAGATACATACCACCATACCATGTTTGAAATGCTTGGCAACTGGAGTTTTGGTGATTATTTTAAAAAAGAAGCCATTGCTTGGAGTTGGGAGCTACTAACGGAAGTGTATAAATTAGATAAGAGCCGGTTGTATGTTACCATTTTTGAAGGTGATACAAAAGAAGGTTTGCCAAAGGATGAAGAGGCTTTTAATGAATGGAAAAAAGTAATAGCCGAAGACAGAATTTTATTGGGAAATAAGAAAGATAATTTTTGGGAAATGGGCGATACTGGCCCATGTGGACCTTGCTCTGAAATACATGTGGATTGCAGGAGTGATGAAGAAAGAAAAACGGTGGATGGTGCTGCTTTGGTAAATAACGACCACCCACAAGTAATTGAAATTTGGAATAATGTGTTCATGCAGTTCAATCGTTTAAAAGATGGAAGTCTGCAACCATTGCCTGCACAGCATGTAGATACAGGAATGGGTTTTGAACGTTTGGTAAGAGTAATTCAAGGAAAGACTTCTAATTACGATACAGATGTTTTTACAGGAACAATTGCTGCCGTGGAAACTATTACCAACAAAAAATATGATTACAGTGATAGCAAAGAAGCCATTGCTTTTCGTGTATTAGCAGACCATATACGTGCTATCTCCTTCACCATTGCAGATGGGCAATTGCCCAGCAATACAGGTGCTGGTTATGTGATTAGAAGAATTTTAAGAAGGGCGGTGCGTTACTACTATTCTTATTTGGATTATAAGCAACCGTTGCTGCACCAATTGTTGCCCATATTGGCAAAGCAGTTTGAAACAGTATTTCCTGAACTGAATAGTCAATTGGATTTTGTAAGTAAAGTGGTGAAGGAAGAAGAGGATGCGTTTTTGAGGACATTGGGGCATGGAATTGTACGATTTGAAAAGTATGTTGGAGTTAACTCAGAACCAGAATTTGTTAGCAGTATTGAAGAAGACCAGCTTGATAGACGTGACTTTCGTTCAAAGAAAATAATAAATGGAAAGTTTGCTTTTGAACTAAATGACACATATGGCTTCCCAATCGACTTAACTCAATTAATGGCAAGTGAAATTGGATGGACAGTCGATATGGCTGGTTATGAAACATCATTAAAAGAACAAAAAGAAAGAAGCCGTGCTGCTGGCGTATTTGAAACGGATGATTGGCAACTTTTGAGTGGACTTACGCATTCATCATTCATTGGATATGATACACTCGAAAATTCAACTTATGGATTAAAATATAGAAAGGTAACTAATAAAGGAAAAGAATTTTGGCAAATAGCAATAGCACAATCACCTTTTTATGCAGAAAGTGGTGGGCAGGTTGGCGATATAGGAACACTGACATTTGTAGAAACTGGCGAAGTAATTAATGTTATAGACACCAAAAAAGAAAATGATTTAATCCTTCTTTATCTTGATAAAAGACCTCTGGCTGCAACAGGAAGTATCATTGCCAAAGTTGATGTTACTAAAAGAAAAAGTACTTCAGCTAACCACAGTGCTACCCACTTACTACATGCAGCTTTACGCCATGTATTAGGCACCCATGTTGCCCAAAAAGGTAGTTTGGTAAATGAGGAGCATTTGCGTTTCGATTTTTCTCATTTTGCAAAAGTGAGCGATGAAGAAATTGCACAAATTGAAACAATTGTAAATAAAAAAATAAGAGAGAACATACCTGTGGTAATAAAAGAAATGAACAAAGATGAAGCTGTGGCTTTGGGTGCGATGGCTTTGTTTGGGGAGAAATATGGAGATGTGGTTCGTGTGGTAATCATAGACCCAAATTATTCCATAGAGCTTTGTGGAGGAACGCATGTAGGCAATACAGGTGAGCTGGGCTTTTTTAAAATAAAACACGAAACTGCTGTGGCTGCTGGTGTGCGTAGGATAGAAGCTATAAGTGCACAAGCTGCTGAAGATTTTATTAATCAGCAACTACACCAACTGCACCAAGTAAAAACTGTTTTCAACAACCCCAAAGAGTTAGTGAAGTTTATAGAAAACAGCATTGTAGAAAACAAGGAACTAAAAAAGAAATTAGAGAGTTTAGAAACCAAGCAATTGGCTGTTATACAAAAAGAATTAGCAGCACAGGTACACACCATAAATGGATACACTTTTATTGGTGCAGTATTAGAAGTAAGCAATGGCGATGGGTTAAAAAAGTTGGCTAACGATTTAAAAGTCCATGCACAATTAGTAATACTGGCTGCAAATATTGGTGGCAAGGCTTCCGTTGCTATAGCCCTAGACGATGCTTTGCTAACCAAAGGTTTGGAAGCCCCAAAAATCATCAAGGAACACATCACCCCAATTATAAAAGGCGGTGGAGGCGGACAAAAAAATTTGGCTACCGCTGGCGGACAAGATGCTAGCAACTTAGAAAAAGTAATTGAAGTAGTGAAGGATTTATTGTAGCTTATTTTTTTGTAGCCAGCTATAGAATATACATTTGGCTGCGGTGGCGTCGCACATTTTAAGCTATGAATATCTATTGGACTTTTATCGTAGCCGAGGAATAAACTGCGGAGCTTTGTATATTAATACAAGTATTTTTAAATACAAATAGATAGAAGATAATGAATAAGCTACTAATCATAATTGCAATAACAATATTTTATGGCTGTGTATCTCATCCAAATTCTAATGATGAAGTTGTTGGAATTTACACATCACTTTCTGGGAGAGAATACCACTACTTGCAATTTTTTAAAGACTCAACTTACGAGCAAGTTATATTAGGAGAGCGATTAGATGATACACTGATAAAAATAAAGGGAGAATGGCATTTGTCTGACACTAAGGAGGGTACTCTTTTTGTAACTAATTGGAAACGACTCTTATCAAAAAATAGTTTCAATAATTCTAGACACGATGCGTGTTTATTAATTGCCAATAATAAAATAATCGTTAGTGCTGATGATTATCGACAGAACTTCCTGAAAAAATAAAACCCTAAGCAGCACAACATCACACAAATATTTCCTCTGCCTTTGCAATGCTTTATTCCCCCAAATCTCTCCTTAAGCATCGCTATCGTGTATTGCAAGTGATTTTGCGGTTTTTAGGATTGCGAATTCTTTATATAACGCCTCAGCGTACACACCAACCCAAATATCCAAGCTTTGTAAAACACTGCCCGAAAAAAACATATCTTTTTTTTATTTTAACATTTCCGAAATGTTTCGTAATTGAAATTTTCCCTTTACATTTGTTCTACTAACAATTTCGTACACACTTAAAAATTACAATTATGAATAAGAAATGGATGATGGCTTTATTGTTTACAGCCTTTACAGCAAGCATATTTGCCCAACCCGAAACCGAGGACAAAAAGCCTGAGAAAAAGAAAATTAAAAAAGAAGAAAGTATTATCATCAAAAAAAAGGGAGGTAACACAGAAAAAGTTACCGTGGTAGTAGATGGTGAAAAGGTTACAGTAAATGGCAAACCAATGGAAGAGTTTAAAGACGAGGATATTGAAATCATTCGTGGTGGTGGAGATAGAATAACAACACTTAAAAGAATGAATGGTAGACCATTTGCAAATGCAGATGATATAAGAGATGTTGTAGTTGCTGGCTTTCCTAATAACAAAGCTGTATTGGGAGTAAGCACCGAAAAAATAGACCAAGGTGCAAAAATTACAGAGGTAAGTAAAGAAAGTGCTGCCGAAAAAGCTGGCTTAAAAATAGACGATGTTATTACCAAACTAAACGACACCAAAATAGAAGATGCAGATGGTTTGTACAAAGCAGTAGGTAAGTTTAAGCCCGAAGAAAAAGTAATCATCACTTACCTGCGTAATGGTAAGCAAGATACTGCTACAGCAACACTTGGTAAAAACAAAAGCATGATGTACAACTTTAATAAAGACTTTAATTTTGAAATGCCTGAAATTGCTACTGCTCCAGAAAATTGGACAAAATCTTGGGGCGGTGGACAAAACTTTGCTTTCGCTGGTGCACATCGCAAACCCAAATTAGGCTTGCAAGTGCAAGATTTAGAAGAAGGTAAAGGCGTAAAAGTGTTAGATGTAGACGAAGAAACACCTGCTGCAAAAGCTGGGCTAAAAAAAGACGATGTAATAACCGAAGTAAATGGCAAAGAAGTAGCAGATGTAGATGAAGTGAAAGCTGCTACAAAAGACATTAAAGATGGCGATACCTTACAAATAAAATTTAAAAGAGAAGGTAAAAACAAGACCGCCGATATAAAGTTTCCTAAAAAATTAAAAACAGCGGGGCTGTAAACTTTCTTTTAGTTTTTCTCATGTGCAATGTCTTTCTGATTCTTCAGAAGGGCATTTTTTTGGATGCAAAAAATACATTTTATTAAGCCAGCTATTTTATAAGAATTGAGCTGCTGTTGCAAGTTTATCCTGAGCGGAGCCGAAGGGCACATTTTAAGCAATAGATTATCTATTGAGCAAGTTAGCGAGCCGTTGTAAAGTCCAATCACGTTTGTTCATCATTGTTCCTAAAGTACAAGTGTGCGACGCAACCGAAGTTCAATAGAAATCCCTCAGCTCGTCTACAAAAAAACTACTACTTAAAAAACAAAATCAACAAAACTGCAAGCCTTACTTTTGCTACCCCATGAATGCAGCAGATAAATACGAAGCAGTTATAGGTTTAGAAGTACACGCACAACTACAAACCAATAGCAAATTGTTTTGTGGCGATAGTATTGCTTTTGGTGCAGCACCCAATACACATGTTAGCCCAATAACATTGGGGCATCCTGGCACATTGCCCAAAACCAATAAACGTGCTGTGGAATACGCTATTAAAATGGGCATTGCCTGCAATTGTGCCATAGAAAAGGATAATTATTTTGCTCGTAAAAATTATTTCTACCCCGATTTGCCCAAGGGTTATCAAATATCTCAACATACTACGCCTATTTGTGTGGGTGGTTTTGTAAGCATTACTACCAATGCAGGGCAAAAAAAAATAGAGCTTAACCGCATACACATGGAAGAAGATGCTGGCAAAAGCATACACGATTTGGAAGACAATTTTACTTGTGTAGATTTAAACCGTGCAGGTACACCATTAATAGAAATTGTAACCGAGCCTTGCTTAAGCAGTGCAGAAGAAGCATATCAATACGTAACAGAAGTAAGAAGATTGGTGCAATGGATTGGCGTTTGTGATGGTAATATGGAAGAAGGAAGTTTGCGATGCGATGCCAATGTGTCTATACGTCTAAAAGGAGAAACTACATTAGGTACTAAGGCAGAGGTAAAAAATTTAAACTCAATACGCAATGTAAAAAAAGCCATTGAGTACGAAATTGAACGCATGATACAAGTGGTAGAAGCTGGTGGCACTATAACACAGCAAACCCGAAGTTTTGATGCCAGCAACGATACCACATTTGCTATAAGAGATAAAGAGGAAGCCAATGACTATCGCTACTTTCCCGATCCAGATTTAGCACCTTTTCACCTAACAGATTCCTTTATACAAAACATAGCAGCAGCATTACCAGCACTGCCACAACAATTGCTTAGCAAATTTCAACAGGAGTATGGTTTAAGTTATTACGATGCCCAACAACTATGCGATGAAAAACAAACTGCCAATTATTTTGAAGCTGTGGTACAACACACCACCAACTATAAAGCAGCAGCCAATTTTATTGTAGGCCCATTAAAGCAATATTTAAACGAGGGCAATACAAACTTTAGCAATATCAGTTTGCAACCACAAACTTTAGCAGCATTAATACAATTAGTAGATGATGGTAAGGTAAACTTCTCCGTTGCGTCATCACGTTTATTGCCAGTATTGTTGGTGCAAAATAAAACGCCCTTGCAAGTAGCCGAAGAACTTAACCTGCTACAAGTAAGCGATAGTAACGAACTTGAAACATGGGTAAACCAAGCCATAGCAGCCATGCCAGATAAAGTAACAGAATATAAAAAGGGTAAAAAAGGATTAATAGGATTATTTGTAGGGGAAGTAAAAAAATTGAGCATGGGCAAAGCAGATCCCAAAATAGTAACTACATTATTACAACAAAAACTAAATAATTAAATTTTATGAAAAGAATGTTCGTTTTGGCAATGGTTATTACTGTTGCAATATCTTGTAAGGAAAAAACAAATGGTTCATTTACTGTAAATGGTAGTATAGCCAATGCCAAGAGTAGCAAAGTAGTTTTGCAAGAGCTTACTTGGGATGCACCACAACCTTTGGTAGTAGATTCTACAACAATAAAAGATGGCAAGTTTGAATTAAAAGCTATGGGCAAAGAAGAAGGTTTGTACAGCCTTCAATTAGAAAATGGACCCAATGTTTTGGTAGTAAACGATACAAAAAAAATAACAGTAAAGATTGATGTAAACGATTTTAGAAAATATACTGTTGAAGGCTCGCCGGCCAGCGAAAGTCTGCACCAATTTTTAGAAACTTATAAAACGAAAGCTGAACTTGTTAATCAAAAAAGTGCTTTACTCGATTCTTTACAAACCCTAAAATCTACAGATAGTATTGTAACCACTACTAAAGCAGAATTGTATAATGCAATGACCAGCACAAAAGATTGGGCAAAAAATTTCATCACACAAAGCAATAGCCCAGCAGTAAAATATTTTGCTATGGGTATGGTGATGCAATTGGGTATGATGAACACAGACGAAATGAAACCATTAGCCGACGCAGCTATAGCTAAATTTAAAAACCATACAGGCTTAGCTAAGTTTAAAACCTTGTTGGTAACCAAAGCCCAGCCACAACAACCACAAGCCAATAATGGTGGCTATGCTTTATTAAACACCCAAGCACCCGAAATAAATTTACCCAGTATAAATGGTGGTAATCTAACCCTTAGCAGTTTAAAAGGCAAGTACGTGTTGGTAGATTTTTGGGCAAGTTGGTGCAAACCCTGCCGTGGCGAAAACCCAAATGTGGTAGCAGCGTACAACAAATTCAAAAACAAAAACTTCACCATCTTAGGTGTATCTCTGGATAGTGATAAAGAAAACTGGAAAGCAGCCATTGCCCAAGACAAACTTACTTGGAACCATGTAAGCGATTTAAAAGAATGGCAAACACCAATGGTAGGCTTGTATCAGTTTGATGGCATACCCTTTAATGTTTTGGTAGATCCGCAAGGCAAAATAATTGCCTCAGGTTTGCGTGGACAAGACTTAGAAAATAAATTAGCCGAAGTATTAAAGTAGAAGACTTATATAGCCAGCCGTATTGCTACTATTAAGCTTCGGTGTAGCCTGTACTGAGCGGGGTCGAAGTATCGCACACTTCAGCTGATGGAGGGTGATTGGGCAATACATTAGCAACTACAATTTTTACCAGCGGTTTGCTTTTTAAAATACCCAAGAGTATCTTGTTCACCAACAGATACTCTTTTTTATGCAAATACAAACCAAAACTAACCGCATATTATCTATTGATGTATTGCGTGGCTTAATCATGGTCATCATGGCGTTAGACCATGTAAGAGATTTTTATAGCAATGTTCAATTCAATCCTTTAGACCTTACACAAACATCGCCTCAATTATTTTTAACCCGTTGGGTAACGCATTTTTGTGCACCCATTTTTGTATTCTTATCGGGTACAAGTGCTTTCCTTTCTTTTGCAAAAGGCAAAACAATAAAGCAACAATCACTTTTTTTATTAACCCGTGGCTTGTGGCTTATTTTTATAGAGTTGACAGTAATAAATTTACTTTGGTCCTTTGATATTACTTATTCTTTTTTAGGCGTACAAGTTATTTGGGCAATTGGTTGGAGCATGATTTTTTTGGCAGCACTCATCTTTTTAAAACCTACATACATTGCAGCCATTGGCTTGCTACTTATTTTTGGACACAATGCTTTTGATAGCTTTCATGTAGAAGGTTCTAGCAAATTATTATGGATGCTATTGCATGAACAAGGGTTCTATCCACTCACAAAAAATATAGGCTTCTTCGTTATGTACCCAATTATACCATGGATAGGTGTAATGGCAGTAGGTTATAGTTTTGGTACTTTATTTAAGTTAGAAGCAGCACAGAGAATAAAGTGGTTGCTAATTATTGGTATAGCTAGTATTGTTTTATTTATAGCCATTCGCTATACTAATATGTATGGCGATAAAAGTTTGTGGGCTACCCAAAGCAACTGGTGGAAAAACATCCTTTCATTCATTAATTGTACAAAATACCCACCATCCTTACTCTATTTATTAATGACCCTAGGTCCAGCAATGTTCCTTCTAGTTTTATTTGAAAAAATGAGTAACCCAGCAACCCGTTTTGTAGCTGTTTATGGTAGAGTACCCTTCTTTTACTACATTCTTCATTTACTTATTATTCATGGCTCGGCAGCAATACTGGCTACTATTATGGGCAAAACATTGGGTAGCCCATTACAACCACCAACATGGGGTTTTGGCTTAGTAGGTGTTTATATTGCTTGGGCAATAATCGTTGCTACCTTGTATTTACCCTGCAAATGGTTTATGCACTTTAAAGCAAGAAGAAAGGATTGGTGGTTAAGTTATTTGTAATAAAAAAGCCAACCGAAAATTTCGATTGGCTTTTTTGCTCCCCCTTCTGGACTTGAACCAGAGACCCTCTGATTAACAGTCAGATGCTCTAACCAACTGAGCTAAGGAGGAATATACATCCCTTGTTGGGGCAGCAAAAATAAGGGGGTGAGGTATTGTGAGCAAAATTTTTTTTAACTCAGCTAAAAAAAGAAAAGAAACTCTTTTCTTCAAACCCTACAAACACACCATCTTCTTTTATTTCTACTGGATAGGTTTTTAAATAATAACCTTCACCTGTAACATTTCTACCATTTTGCATATTGAATTTGTAACGATGTAAAGGACAAACAACATTACCGGTGGCATCTATAAAACCATCTGCCATAATACCACCAGCATGTGGGCATTTATGGGCAAAGGCAAATAGTTTCTCATTATGCCAAGCCAAACTTATTTTTTTACCTTCCACCTCAGCAATACACATATTATTGTTTTGCTTGTTGAATCCATTAACAGAGTCTGCAATTTTTACCCATTTATATTTCTTCTCTGTACTCAAAATTAATAATGAATTGTTTTGTGTGGGTAACGTACATGATAGGTTTCTCTTACTCTAGTGAGTATAAACGTTCTCAACTCTTCTAAATTTGTACGCTGTAAGGCGGATATAAAGATGCAATTTCCCTCAGTTATTTGCTCCCATTTATCTCTCAATTCTTTGTGTATTTGCACTTTTACTTCTTCTTCTAGCCATTCGTCAAAGTTCTTTTCTTCGTACAAATCTATTTTATTAAAAATGGTAAGTATGGGCTTCTCAAAAGCTTTCAACTCTTGCAGAGTTTTATTTACTGTACCAATTTGATCTTCGTGTTTTGCATGAGATATGTCTACCACATGTAGCAGTATATCAGCTTCTCTCACTTCATCTAAAGTACTTTTAAAACTTTCTACTAAATGATGAGGAAGTTTACGTATAAAACCTACAGTATCGCTAAGCAAAAAAGGAGTGTTTTCAAAAACAACTTTTCTAGTGGTCGTATCAAGCGTAGCAAATAGTTTGTTTTCGGCAAATACATCGCTTTTGCTCAATGTGTTCATGAGTGTGCTTTTGCCTACATTAGTATAACCTACTAAGGCTACACGAATAAATTCTCCACGTTCTTTACGCTGTGTAAATGCTTGTCTGTCTATTTCTAGCAATCGTTTTTTTAGTAGAGATATTTTATCTTTTACTATACGTCTATCGGTTTCTATTTCAGTTTCACCTGGTCCGCGGCTGCCAATACCTCCTCCTTGCCTTTCTAAATGGCTCCACATGCCTTTTAATCTAGGCAATATGTATTGGTATTGGGCAAGTTCTACCTGAACTTTAGCTTGGGCTGTGCGTGCACGGCGGGCAAAAATGTCTAAAATCAAATCGCTTCTATCAATGGTTCTTACTTCTAAAACCTTTTCTATATTGGCTATCTGCGAGCCAGTAAGCTCATCGTCAAAAATTACCAATTGTACTCCTTTTGACGAAACATAGTTTTTAATTTCTTCTAACTTGCCCTTACCCACAAAAGTTTTACTATCGGGGTGTGCTAACTTTTGCGTAAACTTTTTTACAGCAATAGCACCAGCAGTTTCGGCTAAAAAAGTAAGCTCGTTTAAATATTCCTCTACTTGCTCGTTGGTTTGTTCTTTTTGAATAACACCTACCAAAACGCAAGTTTCATTTTGCTTAATTACCTGTTGTTTATCTATCAATTGCTTTCAATTTTTTTACAAATGTAAACTTAAGTATTGCTATAAAAAGAAAAGCCCTGCAGTTTGCAAGGCTTTTCAATTATACAATTGTATTTCTTTATAAACCGCTAATAGTAATCCCAAAAGAATAAGGTCTCAATTCGGCACCTGCACCCTCTTTTAATAATTGAGTGATTTGGTAAGTATAATCAAAGCTAATATTGCCGTAGCCAACTCTTCCTGTTAAAGCAAGCCTGGTACCGTTAAAAAATTTCTTGTTACTTTCTTTAACTGTGTAATTAGTGCCATACAAACTTTGCTCATTTTTATTTACTAAATTTTTGCCCTTGGTATGTACGTTTAACAAAGTACCCACTTTTACACCTAAAGCAGCTTTCCAACTTTTATCTACATGTTCTGGGTCAGAATAATAACGTAGCTCTACAGGTGCTTCTAAAAAAATAGAAGTAACCTTATACTTTTTAAAATGGTCAGTAGAATCTGCATTTTTAAAAGGCAATTTGCCAGCTGTAGATTTTATATCTAAGTAGGTATTCTTTAAAAAGATGTTACTGCTGCTAATGCCTGCACCAAAGCCAACACTAAAATGGGGGCTACTTTTAAATGGTTTATCTAGCATAAAATACATATTGAAGTGACGGCTAAATCCTGTAGTCCTCACACTATCTGGCTTGCCCAACCATCCATCTGCACCATATTGAATCATGAAATGATCTGCTGGACGATTTGATAAATCAAGTTTTTTGTCTTTTTTCTTAGTTGCTTTGGCTACTTCTTGAGCAAATAGGCTACCTGTTGTTGAGAACAGCAAAATTGCGATAAACAGTTTTTTCATCTTGGTTTTAAGTTGTTTCTGTAAAACTTTAATTATTGAGTGGAAGCAAAAATAAAGGAATTGCCTCCAGCAATGCGGTTAAAAAATAGCCAAATAAGCATGTAAACAATATTATGGGTTATTTAAAAAAGATTATACCCTATAAAATGAAAAGGTAAAGTTTTACGTTAAGTAAGAACCTATGACTCGAATCCAATATTGAAAAACCAAAAAACACCCTAACCATGAATGAAATTACACTTTTAGGCAAGAAAATACTTGTAGTAGAAGACAATGCAATTAACCAAATGTTGGTTAAACACACACTCGCTAAGTCGGGTGCGGAACTTAAAATTGCTGGCACTGGCACTGAAGCCTTAGAGATATTAAAAGAAAATTCTTTTCATCTCATTTTAATGGATATCCAAATGCCCGAGTTAGATGGATATCAAACTACTCAAGTAATACGTAAAGAGATGCAGTTAAACGTACCCATTTTGGCTATGACCGCCTTAGCCCTACATGGTGAAGAAGACAGATGCTTAAATGCAGGTATGGATGGTTATATGAGCAAGCCATTTACGCTAGATATTTTTTATAAAACCCTCAATAGGGTATTAAATCAAGGTAAAGTAGAAAATACAAACAACAATGTTATTGGTGATGAAGAAGTTTTTTTAGATCTAAATACATTGTACCAACTCAGTGGTAATGACTTAGCCTATAGAGAAACGCTAATAAACACTTTTATAAACAACATTAATAAAAATGTTACTCGTTTAGAAACATTTACCAGAGAAAAAGATTGGAACCACATTCACCAAACTGCACAATTAGCTAAATCAACACTTTCTATTATACAATCGAGGCAAATTGGCGAAATATTACAAAAAATTGAATGGAGTGCAACGACTAATGCTGAGAGACAAAACGTTGAAGATTTAGTACAGCAATTGATAATTAAAACAGAAAAAGCTAAATTATTATTAAGAGAAAAATTTGGAATAATACAAGCAGAAGCAATGGTTGCATAAATTTGACGGTACAAACCCCACCAAAAATGAAAGTGCTTGTAGCCGAAGATGATGCTTCTATATCCATTACTATACAAACAAGATTAAAACAAGAAGGCTATACCGTATTTGCCGTAGCCGATGGTAGAGATGCTTTACAAGCCATTGATACCCAAAAGCCAGACCTTATTATCACAGATATTTTAATGCCTTACATATCAGGGCTTGAATTAATTGGGGTAGTACGCTCTAATACCGAAAACTATATTCCTATTATTGTACTTTCGGGTATGGGGCAAGAAGAAACAGTAATAGAAGCCTTTAAAATGGGTGCAGACGATTTTTTAACTAAGCCATTCACCGCACAAGAACTCTCAACCAGAGTAAAACGTTTTGCAGTTAAGTTAAAATAACCTTCTATAAATCTAAAAATGTTCTTGGCTGTTATTGCTATTTCTATATTTTTGCCCTCCTTCACAATAAAAAGAAAGTTTATTTGAAATATTTTGTTGAAATGAAGATTTCAACTAGGGCCTATAGCTCAGTTGGTTAGAGCACCTGACTCATAATCAGGGGGTCCCAGGATCATGCCCTGGTGGGCCCACGTGAAAATCAAGCACTTGCAATAAACATTTTGCAAGTGCTTTTTTATTTGCACAGGAATTGCACAAATTATTCTTTTTCATGGTCTTTTTCATAACCCCGCTCCTTTCCCTTATTTCTAATGCTAGAAAATTCTTGCTTGAGCTTTTCATTAATAAATGATTGCTGCCGTTCATGAAACCCCAGCAGGTAATCGTCATGCTCATGGCCAGCAGTATTTATATCAGATAAAAGTTCTGGCCGAAATGTTGAGAGAAGGTCTGCATGATTGTAGCCTTGGGTATATGTTGGTTCATCTATTATCCGTTCCATATATAGTAATTAAAAAGAGTGTCTGCGATGAGTTTCAAGGAAGTTTTCAATGCTTTCTGCACAGTACAAGATGATTTTTTTATGCGGCTGGGTATATTCAATCGTGCCTGATGCACGAAGGTGATATAGGGTAGTTTTACCCACATGCAATCGGGCTAAGGCTTCGTCAGTATCAATCCACTTTTGCTCCATTTGTGGATGGGACTGTAGCAATTCTGCAACTGCTGTTTTAATTAGCTCTTTAAGAGCTTCAGTCGAGATGAGTACTGTTTCCATGGTGATTCGTTGAGATGATTGCATCAACAGATGCTTTGAATGAATTGTTTGTATGATAGTGTACTGCAAGTATCGAGAGCAAAAGCGGTGGGTGGTAGAGAGATTGCCGTATCACTAGTTCAAGTTCTCCAATAGTTTTGATAACGTGGGTAGCTGCATCTTTTGGTAGTGGAATGCTTTCTTCTAGTGTTACAAGGGTATGTTCGGTAAGGGCGAGGTATTGCAGCATTTTGCGGATGCAAAGAACATCAGGTACCACATACATACGGTCGATATATGCAAGGCTGGTTTTTTTGACAAAGGATGTTACGGAAGAGTGATGGCGGTTTGCACAGCGTTTGAGTACAGCATATTCGCTTCTGCTATACAGCACTGTTATACCACGAGTAGAGGCACGCTTTGTTTGTTTCCAAGCAGCTTTGTATTCAGCCCAAAATTGTATTCGTGCTGTGGTCAGTTCCTCAGCAGTTCCTGCTTGTAAGAGCCCGAGAGCATCTAAATATTCATATACAAGACTGCCTGATTTAATTCGTTTCATTGGACTAAAATTGAATGTAAGAAAGTGGCGGACGATTTTGGGGTGGTATGGTATAGATTGGCTTTTTGGTAAGAGCAAGCAATCTGGGATTTTCAAAGTACGGAGAAGGGTTCAAGAGAAGTGGCTTTTTATTGCCTTGTAATACCAATACTTTATCAAGCTGAAAAATTTCTTGTGGGTTAAGAAGTTCCCGATTTTTTTCCTTGCCAAATTCATCAATGTAGGTGTACTTCCCTAAAAGTTCTGAAATCATACGGCACGTAGCGAGTGCCTGACCACTCGGCATAAAAGCTTTTATATAATTATTTGAATATATATTTTCTGCTTCATGTGTACCGTATTTATGAATAATTTGATTATAATTTTGCCAAAGGGAAGCGACTGCTATTTTATGTTTTCTCCCTAAAGAAAGAACTTGTGAAAGCGAAAGGGTCATTAAACTAGCTTCATCCAAAAGAAATGTAATACCAAGGGCATCAGATTCTGGTAGGTGACTCATCAAGTGTGCAAAAAAGCTATCAAATAGGCTTGCTGATATGCCTTTGCCTAGTTCAGCTGTTTTTGGCGACCCGCAAATAAACAAGGCACACTTTTGTTTGGAAAAAAGGGAGAAATCAATTTCATCACTACAGGTGATAGTGGCAAATGATTCAATCTGGTACACTTGTAAAATAGATTTGGCGGTGGCTAGTGTAGACTGCAACGTTTTTTCTGGTGTAGCGATAAGGGATTTATACTTATTAATAATTCGTGGCGAGGCACGAGGGGCTAGCCACGTATCTATCTGTTCGGGACCAAAGCTAAACACCTCAATCATGTGTGCCACATTTGCCAAATTAATATACTGGGGCTCTGCATAGGAGAATAAGATAAAGGCAAAGAAACCAATCGCATCCTCGGCACTCTTTGCCCAGTAATCGTAGGAAGTGCCGCTGTATATGTTTTTAGTTATGACGTTGATAGCTTGATACACATCTGTTTCGGAACGGCATTTTTGTAGTACGTTGAAACGGCACGATTGAGTGTAATCATCATAGTTCAGTTGCAGTATCTTATACCCTTTTGCTGCAAGGTGCGACGCAGTGCTATTGAATGCTTGTTTTGCAGGATCGTGGATAACATAGCTATTTTTTGTTGCATGCAATAAAATTGGAATACATACTGAGGACGTTTTGTACGAACCTGTGCCCCCAAAACAGATTAGATGGGAATACATTTGGGCTTCTGTAGTACAGAACTCACCAATGTAGAACCCATTTCCAGAACGGTTCAGTTGTGCCTCAGGCTTTCCAAAATCTGCATTGAAAACTGTTTTTCGACGGGAGCGGACTGCCGCAACCATAAAATCACCGAAGACTTCAATAATTTGCGTTATAATAGCAAGGAGCAAATCGAAAGCGAATGTTATAACTTGTATCATAAACGTTTGTTGATGATTTTATCAATTGCTTCAGACAACTTTGTGGTAATTAAAGCTGCGAGCTTTAGTCCAAAGCTGATTATCACAAAACTGAATTTAATCATTGCCACTAGTAACCCTTTAGTAGCTGTGTAAAGCACATTTCCAAGAGGTATCTGGCTCATGGTGATAGAGGTTTGGTGAGTGTTGCTTCAATATTGACCGTAGCTCCATGTGCTTCCCACAAGGCCTTAAAAAAACTGCTCATTGTGCGGTATGGGGCATTATCCACAGAAGTTGTTTCATGAAGGATGGTGATAGTGATACCCTCAAGGCGTGGTAGTTGATACAAGGTGGTGAAATGGTCCATAAACTGTTTAGGGTTTGCCCGTAATGAATTTATTTGCTTAGAATCATAACTTGAAAAAAAGTCATCATTGTGGAGTACATCACCTGCAATGGTTAGTGCTTTAGTTGTTGCAGAGGATTTTGCCAATTTGGCCAATGCCCTTGCAATAGGGATGTATACACTTGAATGGCTTTTACCAATGCCACCTTTAGTTAGCATCGTAAGAGCGGTTTTAACGCTATCTACAAATACTTGGCAGAGTTTCTGGCGTTTCTTTGGATTAGCTAACAGCCAATCTTGGGCATCAAGCATAATGATTTGTTCATGGGTAAAATCAACATCAGTTATGGGGATGACATGAATGGTATAGCCATCCCATGGATGCTGCTTGAGGCCTGTACTTGTAAGTACGTCAGATACTTGAAGTGGATACGCTTTGCTACTGGTTAGGTCATAGAACACATAGTGTTCATGCGTTTTGGTCTGTTTGAAACCAAAGTAGCCAATTAAAGTGCCAAAAAGAATGGTTAGAATTGAGGAAATCGTTTTCATGATTAATTTATTTAGTATGTAAATAATGGGGTTACTGAAAGTGGGGGAAGGCTCGTAGAAAAACATGGGATTGTGCCGGTAGTAGTGCGGCGTTGCACGAACTCACTTTTAAACGTTCCTACACCTTCAACGTAATGTGAGTTGACTTGCTCTAGTACTTCTTGCTCTGCATGGCTGAATTGTTCATACAGCTTTATAAGGAGGGCATGTTCGCTTACATATATAGTGATTTTAGCTTCAAGACGTTTGAGAGCATTCTTTTCTATTATAATAGCCTTTTCAATACGATTAAGTTCGGTAATGGCTGCAAGTGATTGTGCATCTGGCCAGTATGTGTAGGCTACGACTGCGGCACATACCACAACCAATAGGTTAAGAATGCCAAATACAATAGGGTTTATCCATAATGGGCTTACGTGATCTTCAATGGTGCAAAAAACATAGCGAAGTCCACCAAGAACAGCACTGATAATAACTGCTCCACCAACAGCAATCCATGCCATGCGTTTTTGCTTCATAGGATCTTCTATGTCTCTAATGATTACAACTAGAATTTTTGCAGAAATTGTTTGGAAAATTCCGAGCAGTGTGCCAACAAAGAGGGCAATGATGAAGCTATCCCCGAATCCTAAAAAGGCAGGAACATTGAACACAGATTCTCCTATTCCCAAGAATACAATAAGAGGGTACACCCAGGGCTGTAAGGCCTTGGTGATTAGTTTTTGGAACGTTGCTTTATCAAGGTCTAGCTGGCGTATCGCCTCAATATGCCCTTGCTTTTGATTGTGGGCATGACGCTGTAATTCAGTATATTCAAGAGTGGTTGCTTTACCTACTTTATGATGATACAAACCCATCAATTGTTGAGAAACCATACTAGCTAACCCCTTGTAGAAGCCAATTATATCTTGGATATGACCTTCTAATGATAGTTCCAATTCAAGCGGTATGTTTTTAGCAGCATACCCTTTTGCTTTCAATCCAATATTAAATAGATATTTAGCGTGTTTTTTTAAAAGGATTTTGGAAAGCATGATTTTGATGGCGGTACAGTTTTTTAATTTCATAAAGCTTTATTTAATTGGTAAATAAAAAAGCCGAAGCACTTTCGTGTTCGGCTTTTTCTTAACTCTCTACTACACAAGCAGATACTTGACAGTTTTTACTTTGTCGTGCTATCTTTTGCTTGCGTGTTTCGGTGAGTTTTCGACCTTGGCCGACCACGCATGACCCACTTTTAAAGTGGGTCTTTTTATTCTTTACTTTATGTAAATCCTGTTGGGTAAGTCATGCATTTTTGTTTCTAATGCAATATATTTTTACCTTCAAGAACGAAAGAAGGATGATAAGAAATGATAAGAAATGAAAATTTTGATAATTCCAATTAAGCTTTTAAACTAGCCAATGGCAAAAGAGCGTATTACTATTGATTCAGTAACAATGAATGCAGCCTTAGATAGAGCAGCAGGAATGGGTTTTTCACTAAGTATGGAATCGTTACATAATGCACTAGGAATATTTATTGAGGAAGAACTTAAACAAAAAGATAAATCTGGTGATGTTATTCAATGCTATCCATCAGAAAAAAGTTTACCAGCAAAAATCACATTTCGTCGAGCAAGGAATAATGATGGCTCATTTACTTTTTCACGAAGTCGAAATATAAAAATTAGGGAGTTAATTTATCTATTTATTGGTAAGTCTGTAGATGCTCTTGAGACAATTAATTTTAATCCAACTGAACAAGGTGATTTTATAGAGGAATCTCAAACTAAGCAAAATGATAGTCAAGTTGTGAACGCAAACAAATCACTTGATGCCATTTCTTGTATAAGACTTGGTAAATTAAAACAATATACACAAGAAAAATGGAAAGCTCTTGAAACTGATTCAAAAACAAAATTAAACAAGATTTCAGCTAGATATTATACATACCTAGACCCATATTATATTGAGCCAGCAATTGCAAATAATTTACTCGTTAAACTAGATGAATTATTTGAGGTTCAAGAAGAGCATACCACAAAGGAAATCCGCACTTTGGGGCAAATTCTAGATTTAGCAGCCTCCCAAGATTTGGCATTAATAAAAGTATTAGCAGAAGGGGGCTTAGGCAAAAGTACATTCTTAAAATTAATAGCATATAAGTATTGTGATACTTATAATATTTTTCAAGTATTGATAATTGATTCTAATTTTTTATCCGATATCACCGAAATTTGTACCTATTACAATAACGATACAACTAAACCTCTTATTTTTCTAATTGACAGTATTGCAACTACAGAAGATGCAATTGAGTTAAGTAAAGATATAATCCGATTGCGGCATATAAATTTGGAAAAACAATTGATTTTCATAATTGCTGATAGAATAAATCGCTACCATGATAATTTAGGAAAGAAATTTGATCAGAACTTAAGCGGTAATATACAAACAATATTATATAAACCTCCTAGCTATTTAGACGTATTTACTAAAGTATATGGGTCTTTAAAAGAAGATAATAGAATACTCCGAAAAAGAGAATATGAAAAGTTGTATCAAAAACAATTTTTAGAATCTAGTATTACTAGCATTTCTGAAAGAACCTTAGAACTTCTTGACCACTTAAAAATCAAACATGAAATTAATTATGTTTTTGACTGGGAAGATTGGAATGAATTTATTGAAAATAATGCAGAAAAGTTTGCAGACCTGTCATATTTATTTTTAATGATTGCTAGCTTTTATCAATTTGGAATTAAGTTATCAATTAACTTTAAATCAAAACATTTAGGCAGAGCAACAAACTTGACAATTGCTGATGCTATTGAATCTCATGGTTTTAAAGACAAATCAATTATTACTCTAGATGATAGGGGTTTTTTAAGTTTAAAACATGAATTAATTGCTAGTTGGTATTTGAGAAGAGAATCTAAATTAGCTAGAATTTTTTTTGAAGATTTTCTAAACAATGTATCTGATACTATACAAGCAAAACTGTTTCGTAAAATTAGAAAAGTATTTAAGTCTACAAACA
>JAYVRD010000196.1:0-5846 GCA_043776595.1 Chitinophagaceae bacterium
ACTGGCAAAGAAAATATTTAAAAATATCTAAAAGCTAGAAAAGTTGAAACATTCAAATATTTTTAATTCATTTGTTAGTCAACAATGGCACAGTCAAACAAAAGATAAATAGCAAGAAGATGTCAAATGAAAATTTAGTTGATTTTCCCATATTAGCTACTGAACGGTTGAAACTTCGACAACTTTTAGAGAGTGACGTTGAAGAAATATTTTCGTTAAGGTCTGATCCCAAAATAAATCAATATCTAAACCGACAACCAAGTATCACTTTGGAAGACTCTTTAAATTTTATTAGAAAAACGAATGAAAATATCAAAAATAGTCCATTAAAATATTGGGCTATTGAATTGAAAGACAGCAAAAATATTATTGGGACCATTTGCCTTTTTGACTTTTCTGATGAACTAAAAAAATGTGAAATTGGGTATGAACTGTTATCTAATTATCAGGGTAAAGGAATAATGTATGAAGCAACAAGAGCAATTATAGAATACACCTTTAATACACTTGGACTAAAAATAATTGATGCATGTACACATAAGAACAATCATAATTCCACTAAACTTCTTCAAAAATTCAACTTTGAAAAAACTAAAATTAGAGACGACGCGAACAAAGACCTTATTGTATTTCGGCTAACAAAATAAGAATGAAAAAATAGAAAAATGAAAAGCACAAAATGCACGAACTGCTAATATTTTTTCCAAAAAAAGTTTTCCGTTGGGTACTCTGCAATTTTATTGAACGCAATTTATATTTTATAATCAAGTTTTATTTAGCTTGAAAATTTTCATCATTCATACTTTCAATTTAATTCTAGTTTTCTCAATTATGCATTACTCCATATTAAAAGCTTAATACATATTCTTCAACTAAACATCTGCGATGCAACCGCTGCCCAATATCTATCCCAAAACTGGCTAACAAAAAATAATTATTGTGTTTTCTATTTACGAATCTTATCTTGTTTCTTCGCAGTCTATCACCAATTTTAATATTTAAGTTTATGAAAAAAATATTTCTAGTCCTCTTTCTTTTTGTAGCAGCTAATACTAAAGCCCAACTAAACATTATTCCTGCACCCAATACTGTAGAAATTAAAAAAGGGAATTTCATGTTATCTAAGGCTACAGTAATAGTATTAAACAACAAAGCTCAGCAACCAACTGCTACTTTTTTAAACGATTACCTCAGCATCTATTATGGGTTCACGTTAAAAATAGTAGCCAAACCCACCAAAAATTTCATCAGCTTTACTACACCAACTTTTATACGCAAACCCGATAATGAAGAACGTTATACACTCAACATTTCCCCATCAGCAATACAAATACAAGGGGATGGCCCATCAGGTACTTTCTACGGGATGCAAACACTTATTCAGTTGCTACCTACCAGCAAATCCCAAACTCCAAATTCCAAATTACCAATTCCTTGTGTTCAAATAGAAGATCAACCCCGTTTTGCTTACAGAGGAATGCACTTAGATGTAAGCCGTCATTTCTTTCCAATCAGCTATGTAAAAAAGTACATTGATTACATAGCCCTACACAAAATGAATTATTTCCATTGGCATTTAACCGATGATCAAGGCTGGCGTATAGAAATAAAAAAATACCCCAAACTCACGTCTGTTGGAGCTTTTAGAGAGGGTACTATTATTGGTCGTTTTCCTGGCAAAGGCAACGATGGTATAAAACATGGTGGCTTTTATACGCAAGAACAAATAAAAGAAATTGTACGCTATGCAACAGCAAGACACATAACCGTTCTTCCAGAAATTGAAATGCCTGGACATAGCATGGCTGCCTTAGCTGCCTACCCAGAGCTTGGTACTACACCAGAAGTAAAAACAAAAGTGCCTATGACTTGGGGCTTGAATGGTGTAGAAAACAATGTGTTTGCACCCACAGAAAAAACCTTTGGCTTTTTAGAAGATGTGTTGACAGAAGTAATGGATTTATTCCCCAGCCAAATGATACATATTGGTGGTGATGAGTGCAGCAAAATTTGGTGGAAAAAAGATAGTGCCAGCCAGCAACTAATGAGGCTGAAAGGTTTAAAAACAGAAGACGAACTACAAAGCTATTTTATACAACGCATAGAAAAATTTGTAAACAGTAAGGGCAAAAAAATTATTGGTTGGGATGAAATTTTAGAAGGTGGGCTTGCTCCCAATGCTGCTGTAATGAGCTGGACAGGTGAGCAAGGTGGTATACATGCAGCCAAGCAAAAACACAATGTAGTAATGACTCCAGGCGGTTGGTGCTATTTTGACCATAGCCAAACCAAAAACGAAGACAGTGTTACCATTGGCGGCTACACCAGCTTAGAAAAAGTGTACAGCTACGAACCTGTGCCTAAAGAATTAACTGATGAAGAAGGGAAATACATTTTGGGTGCACAAGCCAATTTATGGACAGAATATGTGGGCTACCCAAGTAAAGTAGAATACATGATTTTTCCACGTATGAGTGCTTTGAGTGAAGTATTGTGGAGCAATAAAGAACAACGTAACTGGAACGATTTTGAAAAAAGATTACCTGAGCAAATAAAGAGATATGAATTGTGGAAAGCGAATTATAGTAAGGCGTATTATGCATTAGTTGACAGCATTTTCCCTTCAAAAAAATATGATGGCGTTTCTTACAAAGCAAGAACAACGATGCCTAATGCACTTCTAAATTATAGTTACATTCCTTTAGACAATGAATCAAGCCCAAATAGTTTTGATGAATTTGGCAATACCATTATAAAGAAAAGTGGTAGTATGACTACCTATGTATTGGATAGAAACTATTACGAATTAAATAAAAAAGAAAAATATTTACCCCTTGGACGTCTAAAAATTATTTTCCACTTCAACCTTGCCACAGGCAAAAAAATAAACATCACTCCTCAACCCTCACCTTCTTACCCTGGCAATGGTGCATTTACTTTGGTTGATGGTATTCAAAACACCAAAGGCAGAGATAGAAGCAATGAATTTATTGGCTACAGTGGTAATAATGCAGAAGCCATTATAGATTTGGGTAGCAGCCAAACCTTTACTACCGTTACACTTCACGCTTTCGAAAGTCAGCCCAGTTGGATATATCGTCCAGCTAGTGTGGATATTGCTACATCAACCGATGGTGTTACTTATACCAACTTAGGCAACAATAATAATTTTGAAATTATAAATGGTGGCAACGGCATTTTGCAAGTAAAAACTACGCCAACAAGTACTCGTTTTATAAAATTAAACATAAAAAATTTTGGCAAAATACCCGAAGGCAAGCCAGGTGCTGGCAAAGGCAGTTGGATGTTTTTAGATGAAGTAGAAGTGAACTAAACATTCATTTTATGGAGAAATGTAATACTCTTTTTTTGTAGCTAGCAGTAGAATAAAAATGTAGCTGCGGTGGCGTCGCACATGTTAAGCTATGGATATCTATGTAGCTCCTATAACAGCGTACTATAAACCACAAGGTTTATTAAAGGCATTGTATAGTTGTAATTATTTTCCAGTAGCTTTAATTGTTAGCACACAGCAAAGCTACTTGCATTATTTGCTCTACTTAAACTTCTATCTTTAAATAAAAATTTGCTATTATGCCTTATACCATTGCCCAAAAATTAAAAATAAAAGAAGGTTACACCCTACTAACCATCAATGCCCCTAAAGATTTTAAAACTGTTTTAGAAGACTTACCACCAACTGTAAAAATCATTACCAAAGGTAAAACCTATAACCAAATACATTGGTTTGTACTTAACAAAGCCCAGCTTGAAAAGGAATTAATTAATGTAATAAAACGGGTAACCAAAGATGTGCTTTGTTGGATTTATTACCCCAAAAGCAGCTCTACAATACAAACAGATTTAACCAGAGATAAAGGTTGGGAATCATTATTACAGCATACAGAAATGCAATGGGTAAGCCTTATTTCATTTAACGATACTTGGAGCAGTTTTGGCATGAGGTTACAAACAGAGGTTGATAAAAAGAAAGAAGCCACACCAGCGGTAAGAGAAATTTTTAATTGGGTAAACCCTGCCACCAAAGAAGTGAAACTGCCAGCCGACCTTGCCAAAGTTTTACTACAAAATAAAAATGAAGGAATTTATTTCAATAGCCTATCCTTCTCTTGCAAAAAAGAATACATAGAATGGATTGTAACTGCCAAAAGACAAGAAACAAGATTAAAAAGAATTGAAGGCACCATAGAACGCCTTGCTAAAAAATGGAAGAACCCAACGACTATTTAGTTTAAAATTTATAGGCTACTCTTAGATCAAAAAAATCGGCATTGTCTTCATTGGCTTTAAGGCTTGCCCCAAAACTGTAGTGATTGCTTAATTTATAATCTAAGCCCCAGCGATGGTATAAAGCACTATGAAAGCTAGCTTGATTGTATAGGTTATAACCAATTTGTTGGCTAAAATTTACTTTGCCCAACAAAAAAACGTGTCCAAAATGTACACCAGCTACCCAACCACTTGTTATATCAGGTGCTGTTTCATCTACCTTCCAATTGTTATAATAAACATCTGCTCCTAAGCGTAAGGCACTTGTTCTGCCTATTTGCTTTGTTAGTTGTCCAAATACACCACCCATTCCTTTGCGTTGAGCCATCCAATTTTTATAATAACCTTGTTGTGGTACAAACATTACCCCAATTTCTGCATCTACTTTTTTCCCTTTCCAAAATTTGTCTTTTACAAATTTGTATTTAGGCATTTGGTTATTTATAGCAGTATAGTTAATTCCCACTTGATATGTACCCCAGTTAATGCCCTTATTGGGCTGCATGATATTTCCATTAGAAATGTGATTAAAGTTTGCATGAGCTGCTATGCTTATATGCTTACTTACATTATAGCTTGCACCAACACCTATGTGCAAATAAGGATTGATGTACAAACTATAATTGTTGTTGGTTATGTTTTTGCCATCAATATTGGGCTTGGTTAAATAAGCAATACCAATAGATGCCCTAATATTTGCACTCAAATTTTTGCTTATCCTATAATTAGGTTGTATAAAACGAGATACAATAAAACCCTCACCAACAATAGGTGAGTTATAGTTAACATAGTTGAAACTAAAACCAGTTTTAACAAAAGCTGTGGCTAAGTTCCAATCTTTAAATGTCCTCCTTTCTTTGGCTATTTCAAATGCAAAACCAGTAGGTTTTGCACCTCTAATATTTTCCACAGCTTTGGTGTGTACTAAAGTTTCACCCCACACATAGGATGCTCCATAACTTGTAAGGATAGAGTCTGATTGTGCGTTTGCTGTACAAACTACAAAAAATAAAACAATGAAAAGATACTTCATCAAATCAAGTACGTTGATACGCACACATTGGTTTGCTAAATACTAGCAAGTTAAAAAGCTTGCACCTTAAATTTTACTAAAATATTG
The DNA here is from genome assembly GCA_043776595.1 of Chitinophagaceae bacterium. Lineage (GTDB taxonomy): Bacteria > Bacteroidota > Bacteroidia > Chitinophagales > Chitinophagaceae > UBA1930. Next base: position 5,411 of record JAYVRD010000196.1, read on the forward strand.
GTTTTTAATGAGATAAAGTAAAATCGTTATCTCCTTTGCTGTAAATTGCATTATCCAATTTTTTTGTGAGAATCCATGTTGCTTTACTAACTTATTTCTATTAACATGGTTTTTGTAAGGATTACTTTTATTTTTCTGTTTCTCACTTGTATCAATGCCTCGATACATGCCCAGTCATCTGTTAAAGTTTTTAAGGGTTATATCTCCCATCCTACAACACATGAACCCATTTTTAATGCAGGTATTTATTGGAAGAAACATGGCTGGGGTTTGGTTACAGATACTGCTGGCTATTTTGAAATTAAAACAAGCACTTATGCCAACGATACACTTACAATAAGTTATGTTGGATGTCAAGTTAATTATATCCCCCTTACTCAATTAAATGAAAATGTTACGCTTCATTTAACTATTGGTAAATTAATACCCAACGATG
>JAYVRD010000197.1:0-22471 GCA_043776595.1 Chitinophagaceae bacterium
TTGATAAAGTTCAGGTATATGATGCCCAAAGCGACCAAAGTGCATTTACAGGGTTTGATGATGGTAATAAAACAAAAACCATCAACATCATTACAAAAAAAGACAGACGTAAGGGCTACTTTGGCAAACTAAGTGTAGCTGGTGGTACAGATGAGCGTTATGAAAACAGTGCCAACTTTAACCGTTTTAATGGCAACCAACAAATAAGTGTACTAGCACAAGGCAATAATGTAAACCGCCAAGGTTTTAGCATTCAAGATATTTTAGGTACCATGAACATGGGTGGTGGTGGTAGAGGTGGTGGTGGAAATATGGGTGGTGGAGGTGGAGGCATGGGTTTTATCCAAAATTTTTTAGGTGGCAATACTGGTGGCATTAGCACCACATGGGCTGGAGGTTTAAACTTTAATGATGTGTTTAGTAAAAAAACAACTTTTAATGGTAGTTTTTTTTATAACAGCCTTAATGTAAATAGAGACCAAAAAAGTTTAACTGAATATTTCAACCAAGGCGATTCATCTACCCTTAATAACCAAAATAAAATTTCTAGAAATAAGAATAATAATTATCGTTTTAATTTTAACATAGAGCATCAGTTTGATAGTGCTAACTCATTAATACTTCGCCCTAATCTTAACTATCAAAAAAGCAATTCCTATTCAAATACCTATACTAGTACAACTAAGGGTAAAGTAACCAATCAAAACAATATTAACCAGCAAGTAAATAGTGCCAACGATGGTATCAGTGGTACTTTTGATGCAACTTTTCGCCACCGTTTTAAAAAGAAAGGAAGAACAGTTTCTATAAACGTAAACTTTAAAGACAATACCAACCACGGCGATGGAGATAACTATTCTCTCAACAATTATTTTGTTCCTTTTTATAAGGCAGATACTACAAACCAACTTAGTAATAGCGTAAGCGATGGTACCACTATTAGTACTAATTTGTCTTATACCGAACCTATAGCAAAAGGCCAACTTTTAGAGCTAAGCTACTACCATGCCGATACTAAAAATTTCTCCGACCGTAAAACACTGAACTACAATAATGCTACTGCTGCTTATGATAAACTAGACACTACGCAAACCAACAACTTTGAAAACGTAAACCTAAACGATAGGGTAAACTTAGCTTGGCGTTTGCAAAAGCAAAAGTTTAATATCAGCTTGGGTAGTGGCATACAGTTTACACACCTTACTAGCAACAACAAAACCAAGAACACTTACTTAAGTAACAACTTCACCAACTTTTATCCAACAGCAAACTTTACTTACAACTTTAGTAGGGCAAAAAGCTTAAGGGTTAATTATTCAGGACGTACCAACCAGCCTAGCCTTTCTCAGTTGCAAGATGTGATAGATAATACAGACAAGTTGAATATTAAAAATGGTAACCCAGCTTTAAAACAAGAGTTCACCAATAACATTCGTCTTTCGTACAACACGTTTGACATGTTTACTTTTAAAAACTTTTTTACGTTTGTAAATTTTAGCACTACAAGTAATAAAATCGTAAACGCTAATTATCGCAATACAACCAACCTACCTACTATAATAGATGGACAAATAATAGCACCAGGCGTACAGTATACTAAACCAACCAATCTTAGTGGTGCATACAACTTAATCAGCTTTTTCAACTACGGCTTCCCATTAAAAAAACCAAAGAGCAACCTAAACTTTACCACCAATATTGCTTTGAGTCGTGATGTGAGTTTGGTCAACTCCGTAAAAAACAATACCGATAATTTAGTTTTAGGAGAAACAGTAGGCTGGACGATGAACCTAAAAAATAAATTCGATTTAAATTTTTCAGCAACATCTACTTATACTTCGGCTAAGTACTCGCTGCAAACCACAGGTAATAGCAATACCAACTATTTCTCTCAAACCTTTTCTGTAGAGCCTACCTACTCTACCAAAAGTGGATGGATTTTTGGTAGCGATTTCGATTATACTTTTTACAGTGGCTACTCAGCAGGGTACAATACACAAATTCCTTTGTGGAATGCCAGCATTGCAAAATCCATCTTTAAAAAGAAAGATGCCGAAATAAAACTTTCGTTGTACGATGTTTTGAATCAAAACGTAAGCATCAATCGTACTGTAACTGATAATAGTGTAAGCGATGTACAAACTACCATCTTACAACGCTATGTGCTACTTACTTTTACTTGGAACTTTAGAAAATTTGCAGGCAAGGGTCAGCAGCAAATGCCACCATTTATGAAAGGCATGTTCCGCCGAGATGGACAACCAAGAATGAGAATGCCAGGTGGTGGATTTTAAAAAATACAAATTTTGTAGCCAGCTTTTGTAGTGCTATTAAACTTCGGTTGCGTCGCACATGTTTGGCTGAAGGATATGTATGTAGCAAAATGCAGGTTGGATAAACTTAGCTTTATTCATATATGTTTGTTGAAACAATTTTGTCATCAAATGCCTTCAAAAAGTTTGGGTTTGTTGGCTAACTGTACAATTAACTTTTTATACGCTAAGGTAATTGCCCAACAAACATTCAAATGTACAAGAGTGCGACGCAACCACAGCTCCATTTATATTCTACAGCTCGTTACCAAAAAAAAACAACTCAATAAACATACACTAAATCACTATCTTTAACCAAAGCAAATGGGTTATGGTAAGCAAAATTTCGGAAGGGATAGAAATAAGTGTAGAAACTTTTTATCAGGCAGATTATAGCCAACCATTAAACCAAGAGTTTATGTTTGCTTACCGTATTACTATAGAAAATCACAACAATTTTACTGCAAAATTATTAACCCGCCATTGGTACATTTTTGATAGCAATGGAGAACACAGAGAAGTAGAAGGCGAAGGTGTGGTAGGTGTGCAACCTATTTTGCAACCTGGAGAACAATTTCAATACATGAGTGGCTGCAACCTAAAAACAGAAATTGGTAAAATGCAAGGCTACTACAGTATGGAAAATCAAAATAGTAAGCAATTGTTTACAGTAAAAATTCCACCATTTAATTTAATAGCACCGCTAAAGAATAACTAATTCGGTTTGTACTTACTCTCTTCAAAAATTTTCTTAGCATCCATCTTCATCAATTCGGGTAGCGTTGTTCTTTCATTCTTGCTCATCCACTTTTTTACAATTTGCCAGCCTGTAAACCTGCCAATATTTCCTGGGGCAGCTTCTCCTAAAGCAGTGGTTTTGGGTGTATCGCCAATATAATCTCTTATAATAGTAGGCTCTGTGCTGTACAGCCAACCACTGTTTACAAAATGGCTCCAAATGGTTTCTTCCATTTTATAGCTATCTTCTAACTGTTTCTTTGTGTAGCCTACTTTTAAAGTGTCAGCAGTATTGGGTAGCAAAGCATCAAGCAGGTACAAGCGTTTGCCAGCTTCTACCATTTGCTCTATTAATGGTTTGCCATTGCTTTGGTCGGGGTACATATCATCTATAATACTTTGCATAGCATTTACCACTATGTACTGCGGTTCAAAACGTTTGCTTTTATACGCAGGATATACCTGCTGAATATATTCAGATGCGTAAGCAGGATAATCTTTACCCAAATAGCCCTGCAAGCCAATAGCCAAATTATGGCTGCTAGTAAGTGCAGTGGCTACACCATCTATCGGTCCTATAAAAGTGATTACTTTACTAGGCAGTGCATACTTAGGAAAATAATATTTTACAAACTGCAAACCCTTTTTTATTTCTTTCTCTGGCTTATCAAAATTTGGAAACTGCTTGGCAGCATCTACAAACACTTGCTTGTACATGCTATCGGTTAAAAACAATTTGGTGTATTTAAGCACACTATCTTGCTGGGGCGGAAAAGCCAATACCTGGTACAAATAATCGGTAAGAAAAGTTTGGTACTCCGTATTCAGTTTATCTAGGCTGGCAGTAAGTTGTGTGGTATCAAGGGCAAAAAAATCTTTATCAAAACGATGGGTGTCAAGCTCCACTTTTATACCACTTACATTGGGCACATTTTTTTTAGACGAGCAGCTTACCAAAACAACTATTGCCAAAGCAACAACAAACAATTTTTTCATGAGCTAATTAACGCCAATTTGCTATGGCAAATTGTTAAGATTTTCTTGCCCACCATAATTTTAATGAAGGTGTGGTAGCCAGCAATAGAATAAGAATTTAGCTGCGGTTGCACAGTTTATCCTGCAGAATTGCAGGGCACATTTTAAGCTATGAATTTCTATTGGGCTTTTATCGAAGCGTAGATAAATACAAAAACTAGCTAAACAGTTGTTGGTTTATTTCAGTTAAAAACATTTACTTTACTCTTATAGCTCTTATTCTACTTAGAGTTTCAGTAGTTAACCCTAAATAAGATGCAATGTGTTTTTGATGTACTCTTTGTAGTAAATCTGGAAAGTGTTTTTCAAAAAAGCGATATTTATCCTCTGCACTTTTTTTTCTTAGGTTATACACCTCTACCTCTAAAAAGTATAAATAATTTTCTGTTACTACCCTCATGATGTAATTAAACGCTGGATGTTTTTTAAATAAAATTTGTATATCGTCATAATGATAACATGCAAGTGTGGTAGGCTCGGTTGTAATAATATATTCAACCCCCGGCTTACGCCCATAAAAACTAAAAATAGAAGTAATGATACTTTTTTGTGGAATAAACTTGGTTGTTACTTCTTCGCCATTATCTTTTAAGTAATAACTTCTTGCTAAACCGTTAATTACAAAGCAAGCGTAGTTAGCTACGTTTCCTTGCTTTAAAATATAAGTATTTGCAGGGTGTGTTTTTACAATTGCATACTTTATTAAATCAGCCTCCAACTCTGCAGGTATAGGATGAATTTGAGCTAAATACTTTAATACTACTTCAATCATAGAGTTACATTATTCTCCAATAATAAATTATTTATTTCTTCTCGAAATTGATTTATATCAATTTAAATCTAAACTAATACAGTCATTTTTAATTATTCAAATTATCTATTACTCACTAAAACAAAAACAACCATGATAAAGCAACTATTATTCGTTGTGTTTGTATGCAGCTCGCTAGCAGTTCATGCACAAAAAGATACAACCAATATAACATCAAATATCAAGTTTAGAAAAACTGATACAACTTGGCATTTGCCCCAGAAATTTTGGTTTAATTATACACCATTGAGTTTAGGTGGTAGTTTAAACAGTAAAAATTTAATGTTTGCAACAGACTTAGCAGTTTATTTTATGTTTATGCCAAAACGACTAATTAGTATTAAATCTAGTATAGGAAGCGAAGTTGCATTTTTTGATTTTGCAAGAGACTTTGTAAGTGTGGACTTGGCATACGGATATTATTATCAAAAAAAACATGGTTTCTTTTTGGCAAGCGTAGGCTTGGGATATATAAATTATTCGCAAAATACCAATGTAAAAAAACACTTTCGGAGCAGTGCATTATTTGTTACCCTTACTACATAGATAGAATTAATGCAGCAGCCTTAAACTTTAACCTTACACGTGCCTACAGGGTAGCAAAAACAAGCGGCATAACATTTAATTTAAGTGGCAATGTAACCCAAAATTTTATTTCTTGTGCCATTGGTGTGGGCTTTAAATCAGCAGATATCAGATTAAAAAGATTGATAAAAAATGAGTAACTAATATCATTGCTATCAATAAATGGTTGCCTTGTTGCCATTTATTTTAAACTATTATTAAACCGGCTTTACCCAATTGCTTTAATAAAAAATTAGGGTAAACCATAAAACAAAACAACCATGAAAAAGCAAATGCTACTGGCATTATGGCTGCCACTAATTGCCATAACTATTTTTACAGGCTGCAAAAAAACAGGCAGCAGCGAGCCTTATGAAGTACGCCAATATGGTGCTTATCAATTTGGTGCCGCTATTGATGGCGTAGATTACGTACCAAATGGCAGCCCACTTGCAGGCGTACCAGCAATTAAGGTGACAGTTTATAATCAAAACAGTGGTGCAGAATTTGATTGGTATTGTGGTACGAATTTTTATGATAATTCAAACAATTATTTACGAGAATTGGTTTTGTACATTAAAGATTTTAAAGGCATTGGAAACTACAGGCTAAATAACATTACAAATGCTTTCCCGCTTCCAAGACCTTTAACTTATAGCGGCTATCATGACTATCCTTTGCTTACAGGTGCTGGTTTACCCGATGAGTATTATATGACAAACACTAGAGATACTGGGTATATCAATTGTACTAAATACGATGGTACAGGCAAAGAGTTTGAATTTAGCTATACTTCTAGTAGTCTTCTTAACAACACCAAAACTAAAACCATCACTGGCGTAATACGCTATTAATAAACTAAGCTGCACAATTTTCCTTGCTACAATACCATAAATTGATATTTATCAATTTCTTTCTCCTTTACTCCACATAATTTACACTTACAAAAACACACAAGCTTATACACACAATTATACTTCTATTTTATTTTTTAACCACAAAACAACCATGAAAAAGCAAATGCTACTGGCATTATGGCTGCCACTAATTGCCATAACTATTTTTACAGGCTGCAAAAAAACAAGCAGTACACTCGCTGGGCCTTACGAAGTAAGAAACTACAACAACAACTACCAATTCGGGGGGTTAGTTAACGGCGTAGAGTTTTTGCCATATACAGAAAAAGCCTTAGGATTTGGAGTAGACCCAATTGACGCTACACTATGGCAAGGTTCGGGCATAACAACAAATTTTCAGTGCAATGTTCGTAAGCTTGAATATAAAAATGGATATTGGAATAAATGGCATGAAGTAGAGTTTTACATTTCTAATTTCCAGGGTATTGGTAATTATCAATTGAATCAAAATACCAATTTTTATGGATTTACTACAACTCCAAAATCTTATGGTGGTTTTACTTTTAAAACAGATTCAACAGGTAGCAAGGAATATTACATTACTAACAACAATGCCGATACAGGTAGCATCACTTGTAAAAGATGGATAAGTACAAATGACTTTGAATTTGAATTTAAATACACCTCTAGAAAAGTATATGGTTTTCCCACAACTGATTCAGTAAAAACAATTTCTGGGACTATTATCCGCAAACCTTAAAAAATAACAAATATGATACTCACTAAAACTACCCTTATGGGGTGGGCTACAATACTATTGCCCATACTTTCAATAGCACAAACAACAAATAAATTTGTAGTTGGTCGGTGTTCCTTTCTACTCAAAAGTAAAATAAAAACCGAACGCCCCAGCTGGTATTTTCACCAGCAGGTTTTACTAAGCCAAAGCAAATACAATGTTGGTGTAAAACACTCAACATTGGCGAAGACTGAAGCGAAGAATACCAACTCACTACAAAAACACTCAATTGGCAATGAACGCCAAAGAACTACAGCAAAACAATGAAATGAAATTGTTAAGTTCAAAACCTCAACCATTCAATTTAAATCTTCAACTTTGTGGTATTGCGTTAGGGATTACGAATGTCTTTTAGTTATTAGGGGTATTCGTGAATTATATTTGAAGTGGAAAGCACGTATTGCTGCAAAGCAGCAAACGGACTTAGAACGAAAAGCCCGACCCACACAGGTGGGTAACGCTACTAAATTTTTTCTTTTACCTTATAGCATTACATGAAAATATTTCTTGCCCAACAGAATTATCATATTGGCAACTTTGAAAGCAATACTGCTAAAATAATTAATGCCATAGAACAAGCAAAAGCACAAGGCGGCGACCTAATTATTTTTAGTGAAATGAGTGTGTGTGGCTACCCTGCTAGAGACTTTGTTGAGTTTACCGACTTTATTAATAAATGCTACGAAAGCATTGAAAAAATAAAAGCCCATGCTACCAATATTGGTGTATTTATTGGTAGCCCTGCACGCAACCCAGCTATTGAAGGCAAAGATTTATTTAACGCTGCCTTTTTTTTACACGAAGGTGAGATAAAAGCCGAAGTACATAAAACCTTACTACCCACTTACGATGTGTTTGATGAGTACCGATACTTTGAACCTGCTTACAACTGGCAAATAATTGAGTTTAAAGGCAAGCGTTTGGCAGTAACCATTTGCGAAGACATTTGGAACTTGGGCGATAACCCCTTGTACCGTATTTGCCCCATGGATAAACTGATGGAGCAAAACCCAGATGTGATGCTAAACCTTAGTGCCAGTCCATTTGACTACACACACGATGAGGATAGAAAGGCTACCATAAAAGGCAATGTGCTAAAATATAAACTCCCTATGTTTTACTGCAACGCTGTTGGCAGCCAAACAGAAATTGTGTTTGATGGTGCTAGCTTAATTTTTGATAAACATGCCAACCTGTGCAAAGCCTTGCCAATGTTTGCAGAAGCTACAGAAGGTGTAATACTAAACGATGATGGTACAATTGAAGGTGAAATTATAGAACCTGCCAGCCACGTACCAGATAAAGAATTAAACCCTGCCAGTTTAGAAGAAGAACTAAACATAGCTCAAGTGCATGATGCTTTGGTGCTGGGGATTAAAGACTATTTTACTAAAATGAATTTTACCAAAGCTATCTTAGGCAGTAGTGGTGGTATTGATAGTGCAGTAGTGCTTGCATTGGCTTGCGAAGCTTTGGGTAAAGAAAATGTAAGAGCCATATTAATGCCCAGCCCATATAGTACAGAGCATAGTGTAGATGATGCAGTACAACTAAGTACCAACTTGGGCAACCCTTATGATATTGTACGCATAAACAATGTGTACGAAAGTTTTTTAGATACACTAAAACCCATTTTTGGCAACCTGCCTTTTAGCCTTACAGAAGAAAATATACAAAGTCGCAGCCGTGGAAATTTGCTAATGGCAATAGCCAATAAGTTTGGCTACATATTGCTAAACACTAGCAACAAAAGTGAACTTGCAACTGGCTATGGCACATTGTATGGCGATATGGCTGGTGGTATTGGTGTGCTGGGAGATTGCTACAAACTACAAGTATATGCTTTGGCAAAATACATAAACCGAAACAAGGAAATTATACCTGCACACATTATAACCAAAGCCCCAAGTGCCGAGTTGAGACCTAACCAAAAAGATAGTGATAGCCTACCCGATTATAATATATTAGATAAAATTTTGTACCAATACATAGAACGTAGGCAAGGACCAGCAGAAATAAAAGCCCAAGGTTTTGATGCTGCTTTGGTAGATAGAACTTTGAAAATGGTAAACAACAACGAGTACAAACGCAATCAGTTTTGCCCCATTATACGTGTAAGTCCCAAAGCATTTGGCGTAGGGCGTAGGGGACCCATTGTAGGTGAGTATTTGAATTGATGAGAAGGCTGTTTATTGGTTAACTGGTTTACTAGTTCATTGGTGATTGTGGAGTATTTTTTGGCAACCAGCTGTAGAATAACATTTGGCTGCGGTGGCGTCGCACATGTTTAGCTACGAATATCTATTGGGCTTTTATGATGTAGTAGGTTGCACATGATAGTACAGATTTTTGTCTTCGCAAATTTTGTCCATGCTGCGTTATAAAAATTGTGAGATACAAATTGATGCTGCTCATCTAAAATATATTTCTATTACAACTTGCCTTTACTTTTTAAATAGCCCAACACAGCCCTAAACACAAAAAACAAAACTATAAATACAAAAAAAATATACAATGCCTCGCCGCCAGCAGGTATAGCAATAAAATTAAATTGATGAAAAAGCATAATAAATATTTTGAAGAAAGTAAAAAAGCTTCGCAGAAATAGGAAGCTTTTGTTTTATTGCTAAATAGTAATCCGAAGTTTAAAATGTGCGACGCCACCGCAGCTTAATGCTTGTGTTACTGCTGGCTCAATAATTTTTTAACTTAGCTAAAGCAGTAATTAACCAGTTAAGCAATAACTACATATTTTCAATAATCCCAGCTATGCCTTGTCCACCACCAACGCAGGCACTTACCATACCATATTTCTTGCCTAGTCGCTTCATATCGTTTAGTACTTGTATAGTAAGCTTGGCACCTGTGCAGCCCAAAGGATGACCCAATGCTATTGCTCCCCCATTAATGTTTACAATGTCTTTGTTCAGTCCCAACTCACGTATCACTGCCAAACTTTGGCTAGCAAAAGCTTCGTTTAGTTCTATCAAATCTATATCGGCAAGGCTCATATTGGCTTGCTTTAACACTTTGGGTATAGCAGCCACTGGCCCAATACCCATAATGCGTGGATGTACACCTGCACTAGCACAGTTTACCAAACGCCCTATTGGTTTTAAACCTAATTCGTTCACCATACGTTCACTCATTACCAAGGTAAAAGCTGCACCATCACTGGTTTGAGAACTATTGCCAGCTGTAACGCTGCCACCTATTGCAAACGCAGGTTTTAGTTTGGCTAAGCCTTCAACAGTAGTATCGGCACGTAAGCCTTCATCGGTATCTACCACATAACTTCTTACTGCTTTTTTACCTTTTTCTTTTAAGTAGGTTTCATCTACCGTTATGGGTAAAATTCCACTTTTAAAATAACCTTGGCTAATGGCAATGCCAGCTTTGCGATGGCTATTGTAAGCAAATTCGTCTTGGTCTTCTCGGCTTACATTGAACTCTTTGGCTACAGCTTCGGCAGTTAAACCCATGCTTAAGTAATAGTCAGGTTCGTCTTTTGCAATTGCATAGCTAGGCACTGTTTTCCAGCCTGCTGTAGGCACAAGGCTCATGCTTTCGGTGCCACCAGCTATAATGCACTCAGCCATACCTGTACGAATTTTTGCAGTAGCCATAGCAATAGCTTCTAACCCACTGGCACAATACCTATTGATGGTTATGCCTGGCACTTCTATACCTAAAGCTTTGGCAGCTATAATACGCCCAAACTGCAAGCCTTGCTCAGCCTCTGGCACAGCATTACCTACAATTACATCGTCTATTCGTTTATAATCTAATTGTGGTATACTGGCAGTTAGTCCTTTAATTACTTCAACAGCCAAATCGTCGGGGCGAAAAAAACGTAACCCCCCTTTTTTGCTTTTTGCAACTGCTGTACGGTAACCTGCTACTATGTATGCTTCTTGCATGATAAAACATTTAAGAACCCAAATATAAATAAAAGTTGTTTATGCAACTATATTTTTGATAATTGATTTGCTGTCGCTTCTGGAGTAGATTTTTGTTGGTGAGCTTTTGTAGTGCTATTAAACTTCAGTTGCAAGTTTATCCTGAGTTAAGCCGAAGGGCACATGTTAGGCTGTGGAAGAAGATTGAGCTTTTAAAATGTTGGTCATTCACGCCAATCATCAATTTTCAACAGCTTAAAAAAATCTTCTTCCGCTATTTCTTTTACATCGCCAGCTTGTAAGTTGTCAAGAGATAAGTCTTCTATACGCATACGAATTAAACGTTGGCAGCGATGATGAATGGCTGCTACCATTTTTCGTATTTGGTGAAATTTGCCTTCTGTTAAAGTAATACTTAGCCAAGTGTGTGGCACATCGTCTCTTTGTTTGTTTTGGCTTTGGAATAAGTTGTTAGGTGGCTGCACTATCTCTACATCACAAGGTTGGGTGGTATAAGTGTTACCAGCTTTAGCTGTAATGGCAATGCCAGTTTGTAATTGTAGTAGTGCTTGCAGACTTACATTATTTTTTACACGCACCAAATAATTTCTTGTATGTGGTTGCTTGCCTTGAAACAAAAGCTTGGTTACTTTTTTATTGGTGGTTAGTATCAGTAAGCCTTCACTATGGTTATCTAACCTACCAATAGCATGTGTGCCTTCGGGGAAAGTAAAGTTGAGAGAGCCGAGTAAATTAACTTCATCGGTGCTTACAAATTGCGACACCATATTGTATGGTTTGTTGATGATGAAGTAACGATGCATGATGCTGATTAAAAATTAGTAATTATAGCCCCAACTTACCAGCTACTCTTTTCAATTCTATCTCAGCAATTTTTGCTGTGTAGTTTAAATTAATAAGTCGATAGCCTGCGTCTTCAAAACTTTTTTGGGCTTCTCGTAGCTCAATTATAGTGGCTTGTGCTAGTTGGTAGCGTTGCAAAGCAAGGTCTACCAATTGGGCTGAAAGATTGTATGTATTTTTTTGTGTAGCAGCTTGTGCTATACCTGCTGTGTATGATTGATAGGTTTTTACTGCATTGCTTTTAAAATCTAATGCTAGGTTTTCTTTTTGTAGGGTAGCATTTTTTGTATTGATACTGGCTACCTGTTGCTGACGCTTGATTGTACCTCCATTATAAATGGGTACACTAATACTAATGCCTACAAAAGGGCCATATGATTGATTGAGTAACAACTGCCCTGCATCGCTTTGTGTACGACCATAATTTATACCAGTATTGGCACGCAAACTAGGGTAGCGTTGTGCCGCAGTTTCTTTTTCTATTAATTGGTTTATTTTTATTTGTTGGTCTAGCGATAATATTTGCGGATTTTGATTGACACTATTTAATACATCATCTAACTGCACCGTTGCATCTACTATTATCGTGTCATTGATGGTAATGAGGGAATCGGGTTTTACGTTTAGTAAATTCAATAAATCGGTTTTGGCTTGGCTTACTATTAGCAGTTGTGTTTGCATATCCTGCTGGCGGGTATTCAAATCTATTTGTGATTGAAAAAGATTAGCATTATTTGCCAAGCCTATGGTTTGCTTGGTTTCTATCAACTCCAATTGTTTTTTACTAAGGTCTATACTTTGTTGTAATGTTTTAATATATGCTTGCTGTCTTACTACATCAAAGTATTTGGTCATTACTGCTGCTATGGTATTTTGTATTTGTGCATTTAGGGTTTGCTGGCTTTGTGCCTGCAACTCCTCTAACCGTTTTTTTGTAGCTAAGACTCTGTAGCCATTATACAAAAGCAAAGTACCTGTAACGTTTGCATTTAAGGTGTTGCTTATTGCACCTGTTTTACTTATTTCGGTACCCGTATTTATTTTTTGGTTGATGTTGACTACACTTTCTTGATCGCTAGCAGTGCCAGTAACTGTAGGCAAACCCCCAGCTACACCTATGTTGTTGTTTATCTTATTTATCTCTACATTGTTTTTGGCTATTTGTATATCAAAACTATTTTTTAGGGAGATGTTGATGACATCTTGCAGGGCAAGTTGCTGGGCTGGTAGTTTGGTAGCGATAAAAAGAAGTATGATTAATTTTTTCATTATTTTGTTTTTCCTTAACCTCAAAATAGTTAAAGGCAGTAGTAGGCTAATAATTATTTTATTACACCATTGTAGTAATTAAAAATGGCAATCGTTCTTCCTTTTATTAAAGCTAAGAATGACCCTATGGCAATATTTGATTGCATTGTACCGCCACCAGAGTACTCTTTTTTTGTCATGGTATCAATCAAATTATTTTCTGCGTTTCTATACGCAAGCCAAGCTTTTTGGGCAGCAATTAACACCTTCTTATCTGCGGGTTGCAGCAGTTTTAGTAGTTTATTGTAATACTTATTCATCAGCTTATCATAGCTGTCTGTAGCTTCACTCATACCTAAGTTCATACCAGCAGTTGAATAGTTAATATCCATTTTTTGTGCCGTAATATTTTCTATTTTAAAAGTATCTAGGGCAAACTCTATTTCATCGTTATTCAAGTCTTTCTCTTTCAAACTTGCTTTAAACGCTGGGATTAGTTTTTCTACATCTGAATTAATTTTTTTAAGTATTTCTTTGGTGATTTCTTTTTGTGCCAATAAAAAATTAGCAGTTAGTAGAAATAAAAAAGTAAGGGTAATTTGCTTCATGGTATATGGTTTTATTTATTTGATTTTAATTGTCTTCTAATAAATTTAGTCTTAGGAGACTATTCAAAAAAATTCATTTGCCTCCATCATCACATTAGCACTCCCTACTCCGTTATCTCCATTTGTTTTGCATCATGCTTGCCACTTATGTAGGTGTACACTGCTGGTATCACAAACAAAGTAAGTATAAGTGAAAACAACAAACCGCCTACTATTACAATACCCAATGGCATACGGCTAGTACTTGCTGCACCAAGGCTTAAGGCAATGGGCAAAGCACCTAATGCGGTGGCTAAGCTTGTCATTAATATAGGGCGTAGGCGTTGGGCTGCAGCTTCTAATACAGCTTCTTTTTTGGCTAGTCCAAGCTCACGTTTTTGATTGGCAAATTCTACAATTAAAATACCGTTTTTGGTTACCAAGCCTATTAACATAATCATACCAATTTGAGAAAATATGTTAATGGTTTGATTGAAAATATACAAGCTAAGCAATGCACCTGCCAGTGCTAATGGCACAGTAACCATGATGATGAATGGGTCTTTAAAACTTTCGAACTGGGCTGCGAGTACCAAATAAATTAAAATAAGTGCTAGCCCAAAAGCAAAAGAAGTGTTGCTACTACTTTCTGCAAAGTCTCTACTAGGCCCACTGAGTGAAGTTTGGAAACTTTCATCTAATAATTTTTTACCAATGGCTTGCATGGCTTTTACACCATCGCCAATAGTTTTGCCTTCGGCAAGAGAGGCTTGTATAGTGGCTGCTTTGTAACGGTTATAATGAAACAGTGTTGGTGGATTGGAACTTTCTGTAAGGGTAGTAACGGCAGTTAATGGAATATTTTCTCCACGATTATTACGTACATATAAGCTAGAAATATCTTTAGGTGCTTGCCTATCTTTATACTGTACTTGAGAAATGACTTGGTACTGTTTTCCATTCATAATAAAGTAGGCAAGTCTTCTTCCACTAAATGCACTTTGCACTACATCTGCCACATCGCTAATGCTTAAGCCAAGGTCTTTGGCTTTTAATCTATCAATAGTTAGTTGTAGTTCGGGTTTATTAAACTTAAGGTTTACATCTACATTACTTAAGGTTTTATCTTTTCTGGCTTCTTCTAAAAATTTAGGGATCATTGCCTTTAATTTTTCAAAGTCTAAGTTTTGTAAAATAAATTGAACAGGTAATGAACCCCTACTACCCAAGCCTACAGATATGGTTTGTTCTTCTACTGGAAAAATTCTAAACTGATTGAAGCGTTGTAATTTTTTACCCATTTCTCTGGCTATTTCACTTTGGGTTTTGGTTCTTTCGTTAGGTGGCACTAAACGCAAACCAGCAAAGCCAGTATTAACACCATTGCCCCCAAAACCAGGAATAGCACCAAATAAAAATACCTTTTCGGGTACACTATCGCTCAAAAAATCCATCACCTTACTACCAGCTTCTGTCATGTAGCCATAACTGGCACCTTCGGGGGCTGTAAGTGAGAAACGAATTCTACTTTTATCTTCTAATGGGGCAAGCTCACTTTGCAAATTGGTGTACGTAAAATACATTGTAACTGCACAAGCCAATACGATAAACCATGCTACCCAGCGTATGCGTAAAAAGCCAGTAAGTAATCTTTTGTAGCCATTTTCCATACCACGAAAAAATGGTTCTGTCTTATCGTAAAATTTACCATGCCCTTGTTTTTTTCTATTGAGTACTACATTTAAAACTGGTGTAATGGTAAGCGATACAAATGCAGAAATTAAAACCGCAGCAGCTACTACAATACCAAACTCTCTAAACAAACTACCTACAAACCCTTGTAAAAAAACCACTGGCAAAAACACTACTGCCAACGTGAGTGAGGTAGAAATAACAGCAAAGAAAATTTCTCGGCTACCTTCTAATGCAGCTTTGCGTATGGGTAAGCCTTGCTCTAATTTTCTAAAAATATTTTCTGTTACTACTATACCATCATCTACCACCAAACCTGTGGCAAGCACAATACCCAACATGGTTAGCACATTAACACTAAACCCTGCTATGTACATAATAAAAAAGGTAGCCACCAACGATATGGGTATATCTATTAGCGGACGCATGGCTATTAAAATATTTCTAAAAAAGAAAAAGATAACCAGTACCACTAAGGTAAACGAAATGAGTAAGGTTTCTTCCACTTCTTGAATACCCTTACGTACATTTTGGGTTACATCTATTAATGTTGTTATTTCAAAATCGCCTTTTTGTTCTTTTTTTATTTGGTCTAAGCGTTTGTTAAACTCATCGGCTATTTTAATGTAGTTGGCACCAGGCTGTGGTATTACTTGCAAGCCTACTGCAGACAAGCCATTTAGTTTGTAACTACTCTCTTCACTCTCTGGGCCTATTTCTACTTTGGCTACATCTGCAATGCGTACTATACCATTGGCATCTTCTCTTAAGATAACGTTGTTAAAATCTTTTTCGGTTACCAGCCTTCCCAATGCTCTTATGGTAAGTTCTGTTCTATTACCATATAGTTTACCAGTAGGTATTTCTACATTTTCTTTGTTAAGGGCAGTCTTTATATCGTTGAAGGCAATGCCATAAGCATTTAATTTGTCAGGCTCCAACCAAATACGCATACTAGGCCGTTTTTGCCCAAATAAGCCAATGCTACTAACCTCGGGTATGGTTTGAAATTTTTCTTGCAGTACATTCTCTGCATAATCACTTAACTCTAGCAAACCTTTGGTACGGCTTTGCAATGCAATTAAAATAATAAAATCGCTGCTGGCATCGCTTTTAGCTACCACTGGTGGTGCATCTATATCTTGTGGTAAATTTCGGGTAGCTTGGCTTACTTTATCTCTTACATCGTTGGCAGCAGCTTCTAAGTTTTCGCCTACATTAAACTCAACTGTTACATTACTACCACCTACACTGCTACTACTAGTTATAGTACGAATGCCAGGAATACCATTCACTGCTTTTTCAATAGGCTCGGTTATTTGGCTTTCAATAACATCGGCACTTGCACCTGCATACGAGGTACGAACGTTGATGGTTGGAGGATCAATAGCAGGATATTCTCTTACCGCCAAAAAATAGTAGCCCACAATGCCAAACAGAACAATTAAAATGTTCATAACCGTTGCTAGCACTGGACGTTTGAGCGATAATTCTGAAATGTTCATTGTTTCTTAGTTCATGGGTTATGTTTCACAGGGTTTTGGTTACAGTCAATCCTTCATAGTTAATAGTGAAAGTCAGCGAATTTTTTTTCTTAGCTTTTGTGGTACTATTTAGCTTCGGTTGCGTCGCACATGTTTAGCTATGGATTTCTATTTAGCAACCAGCAACTGTTTATTAAACTTACAACCCTTGAAGTGTGCTTCTTTTATTCTCTTGCATTGAAAGAAAATAAAAGAACAAATCATAAATTGCAACGAAGACGCTATGAAATACTATTGCTGGCTACCAAATTATTCTCCACCCAATTCCACCTTAGGGGTTAGGCACATCCTCTTTCGTCATTTCTTCTAACTTTTTTACATTTTTTACTTTTACTGCACTATTGGGGCGTACAAATAATACACCTGTAACTACCAAACTATCACCCACGTTTAAGCCTTTTACAACTTCTACGCCACCAGCGGTACGCAAGCCTGTTTCTATACTTACAAACTTGCCTTTGCCATCTTTTACAATAATAACTTTTTTACCATCGGCTTCGGGTATAATAGCGTTTGTGGGTATTACTATATTACTGCTTTTGCCACCAGCATCTAATAAAATTTTTACAAATGTGCCTGGGTTTATGGGGCTGCCATTTAAGGTAGCCCTTACTTTTAAGTTTCGGGTACTGGTATTAATATCGGCTTGGGTGGCTATTATGGTTGCTGTACGCTTATTGGCATTTTCGTTGGTTAACACCGTTACAATATTGCCTTTGTGAATTAGGTTGGCATATAATTCGGGTATGGTAAAATCTATTTTTACTTTATCGGTTTGTTGTAGCGTTGCCAATATGCTGGCAGGCGTTACATACGCACCAGGGCTGGTTTGCCTAAGCCCCAATACACCACTAAATGGTGCTTTTACAATGGTTTTATCTATTTGTGCTTTTAGTAAATCTATATCGGCTTTTATATTGTTTACCGTGTTTATAGCCACATCATAATCGGCTTGGTTTACACCTTTTATATCTAGCAATTTTTTTAGGCGTTCTTCGGTTTTTTGGGCAAGGCTTAGTTGTACTTTGCTTTTATTCAATTGTGCTTGCAGGTCGGCATCATTAATTTTTGCAAGCAATGTACCAGCAGCTATTCTGCCACCATCTGGTACGTTTAAGTAGGTTAATCTGCCACTTACTTCTGGGTGAATATCTAGCATTTCGTTGGCTACCACACTACCATTGGCTTCTATGGTATTGCTTAGGGCTTTGTTGCCTGCAATAATAACATCTACATTAGCGGCAGGTGCTGCAACTGGCAGTTTTGTGGCATCGTCTTTTTTGCTTTTGCAAGCAAAAGCAGTTATTAATAAAACGAGGATAAGTGTTTTGTGGTACATGTAAAAAAAGGGCTTAGCTAACAATAAAAAGTTGCGATGCTAAGATAAACCCCTTTGCTGTTTTTTTGTTTAATTAAAATAGATGAATTGATGAATGGCAGTTTATAGAGGGTAAAGTGGGTATTGGTGGAAGAAATTTAAGTGTACCGTTTTATAATTTTCGTTAGAGAGGGAAGACCGACTAGCTTCAAACTGCTTTGATACACTACCCACTATTTATGATTAATCGTAAATATGAAGACATCAATTTTTTTATACTCATCTAGTAAAACTAATTTCCTCCTTATTTTACAGTTCCATTCAGTTTGTATAAATTTATTAAGACTATGAAAAGTTTCGTCGTCATATTGTCGTTGCATTTGATTGTATTCCTTATTTATTTCTTGAGAGGTTTTATCCAAAAGTTCAAGTACTGTTGTTATATCCTTCGAGCCATAATTTAAAACTCTTTTTTTAAGTTCTCTTGCATAGATTTCTGCAATATCAAAATGTGTTTGTTCATGTTTCAATCCCTCAATAGTTGAGTCTATTGTCCAAGATTTAGTTTTATTAAACCAACTATAAATATTCAAAAAAATACTATCTCCTCTAAATTTAACAAATTTGTAAATACCTAAGGAAGAACCAGCCCCGTCTGAAAGCGTATCATTAAAAGCTCTTCTTTCTGGAATAAGCCCTTTAAAATCTGACCATTTTAAGATATTTTCATTCCAAATAATCTTATCATCAGCAATATGATTTTTTTGAGAATAAACATTCCAAAAAATAGTTAAAGCCAATATGTTTGATAAATATCGCATAAGTAATTTGCCCTTGTTGATGCTTACAATGAAAATAAGTAATTTTTTCTTTCAAGCATCCTACTAACTAATTCAGTTGGTGAAAACACCAACTGAGGCAGCGTTTACTTTTTGTTATTTTTGTTGGAAAGGAAGACCAACTAACTACAAACGACTACCGACTTTTTTTAAGTTTAGCAAGTAAAATTTCCCCCATGCGGAAAGCGACCCTTTATAAGATAAACATGAGTAGGGTTGAATAAAGGAATATAAATTTTGTTCTCGTAGGTTATTACCGGTGTCCCTAAAGTATTTTTCAATTTTTTTATATGACTTATTAAAAACTAATTTATCAAAAATGTATTGCTTGTTTTCAGTTTCTTTTGACAAATGATTTGACACATTTTCTTTTTCTGAAAAATCAAAAAATGGTTCTAAAAAAACGCGACCATCTGAGTAGTTCTTAATTTCTTGAATTGTTTGATATTGAAATTTTTTTGATAAAAGCCATTTTTTTGCTGAGTCATAAGAACATCGATGAAATACCTTAAAAACTATATTTTTATTAAATAAAAGTGAAAAAGGTTCTTTATAAATTTGGGGATAATGCTCAGAAAAAAGATTGTCCAAACTTGCTGAGTATTTTATTAAAATAAATTCATCATTCTTAACTACATCTAAGATACATACTTGATACTCTTTAATGTGATACTTCTTTTTTATGTCATTAATATTATCAGTAATAGTAATAGAACCAGAATAAAAAAAACATTCCCCTTTTTTAGGTATAAAATTATTTCTACTTTGAGAAAAAGTTTCTGTGTAAATTAAGATCGAAATAAAAAAATAAAAAATTTTCATTTTATAAGCATTTGTAGTTAGCTGGTGTTCTTCGCTTCGTTTGTCGCCAATGTTGTGTGTTTTCACCAACATTGTATTTGGGTTTTATTGCCATACTAATGTAAAGCATTACTACATAATTTAAATGGTTTGGTTGCTACTTGAAGATTGCAGAATTACCCTTAATAAACTACCAATTTATTTAAACAAAACATACACTAACCAACTCATACTATAAGCTAGCATCGTCATATACACAAACTGAAACAGTGGCCACTTCCAACTTTTGGTTTCTCGTTTTACCACCGCCAATGTACTCATACACTGCATGGCTAGTACATAAAATACCATTAGGCTTAGTGCTGCAGCTAGCGTATATACCTTAGTGCCATTGGGGTGCTTCGCAGCATTTAGTTTTTGCCGTAGCGATGTGTCGTCGTTTTCTTCTACACTATACAGCGTAGCCATAGTGCCTACAAAAACTTCTCTTGCAGCAAAAGAGGTTATGAGGGCAATGCCAATCTTCCAATCGTAGCCCAAAGGTTCTATTACAGGTTCTATGCTTTTGCCTACAATGCCTGCATAAGAATTTTGCAGTTTTTCCGCAGAGCATTGTTTGGTAAGCGAGTCTTTGGCTGCTGGCATTTGCTGTAATAGTGTAGCATATTTGGCTTCTACATTTTCCATTCTACTACCTGGCCCATGCGATGATAAAAACCAAAGCAACAAACTAATTACCATAATTACTTTACCAGCATCGGTTACAAAAATTTTGGCTTTTTCTATCATCGTTATGCCAGCGTTTTTCCAACGTGGGCTGCGGTACATGGGTAGTTCTAAAATAAAAAAACTCTTTTCGTTTATTTTAATAAACCATTTCATTACATAGCTCACTATTAATGCCATTACAGTACCCAACAAGTACAAAGCCATCATCACCAACCCTTGCAAACTTAAAAACCCAAAGTAATAATGCGATGGTATAACTAGCGAAATTAAAATGGTATACACTGGTAGCCTTGCACTACAACTCATTAATGGTGTTACAAGTATGGTAAGCAAACGCTCTTTTTTGTTTTCAATATTTCTTGCACTCATAATGGCAGGCACAGCACATGCAAGCCCACTAATCATGGGCATTACACTCTTGCCATTCAATCCTACTTTACGCATCAGCTTATCACTTAAAAAAGAGATGCGAGCCATATACCCACTATCTTCGAGTATGGTTATTAGCCCAAACAAAATCATTATTTGTGGTACAAAAACCATAATACCGCTAAGCCCAGCTAGTACGCCATTTATTAGCAAATCACTCCACCATGCTTGTGGCAAACTTGCATTTAGCCATTTGCCCATTTCTTTAAATATATATTCAATTCCATCCATCGGAAATTGGGCTATCCAAAAAATACTTTGAAACAAAATAAATAGTACAGCCAGCAAAATGAGATAACCCCAAGTACGGTGCAATAAAATATTATCCAACCGCTCGGTAAACATTTTTTTTTCCAACGGGTCGGGTTCTACCACGTTTTGTTTCATTACATGCCGTATGCGTTGGTAACGCTGCATTACTTCTTCTGCCTGCGTTTTGGTGGGGTTAAATTGCGTAGTAATTTCTATTTGCTCTACTGCTTTTTGTTCTAATGCTGTTAGGGGAAAGCTTTCGTGGTTTATTAAATAATGTATAGCAGCATACTCGCTAAGTTGTGGAAATAATTTTTGTACACCATCCACTGCATCGCCTGCCATTGCTTTGTTGTCAATAAAATCTCTTACAGGTGCTTTGTAGTTTTGATTTATAACTTCTGCCAACACTTTTTTTAGCTGTAGTAGCCCTTTGTTTTTTCTTGGGTTTACAGCCACTACTGGTACACCCAACTCTGCTTCTAGCCCTGCTACATCTATTTTAATCCCTTTTTGAGCAGCCAAATCGTTCATGGTTAGGGCTATAACCACGGGCACTTTTAAATCAATTATTTGGCTACAAAAAAGCAGGTTTCGTTTTAGGTTGCTGGCATCGGCTACTAAAATTACCACATCGGCTTTTACTTCTTCATCGGCGTTCATTAGCACTTTGTAAGCCACCCATTCATCTGTACGTCTGGGGTATAAAGAGTAAGTACCTGGCAAATCAATCAACTCAGTTTTGCTGCCTTCTTCTAGCACCAATAAGCCTGTTTTTTTATCAACGGTTACACCCGGAAAGTTGCCAACCTTTTGGTTCAAACCTGTTAATGCATTAAACAACGAACTTTTGCCGCTGTTAGGATTGCCCACCAATGCTATATGAGAAGTATATTTTGACATGTACGTAGCCACAAAAGTAGATTTACGCAAAGGCTTATCGTTACGCAATCGGGAAAGATAAACCCCCATTTGGTAAATAAAAAAAGGGGGGCTGTGGGCTGTAGTACAATAATCAACAATAGTTCGGGCTGTTCGTTTCAAGCCTTCGTTCCTCAGGGCTTTACGCTCTATCCCGCAGCCCAATGTCATTTAGTTAAGAGCTATGGATAAAAAATATGCCATTAGTATTAGAACTTTGTAATTCATTACA
>JAYVRD010000198.1:0-5829 GCA_043776595.1 Chitinophagaceae bacterium
CCTCGTACTGAATATTTTTTAAAACCACACTTGCATTTAAGGCTACAGGTTGTAATGGTATATCTTTTTTGTAGGTACTATCGGCTTGCTTTTTACTTAAGTTATATGCTTCGCTATAAAACAAATAACCTTTGCGGTTTACTGTAAATGTATAGTCTTTACCAGTGGGTAAAGTGATGAAATAATTGCCTGTTTCATCCGTTTGCACCTTGCTTAATACAGTGTTGGTATTGTTGTCTATCAACTCTACTAAACTCGGCAATCCTTTTTTGGTTTTGGTGTCGTACACCTTGCCTTGCACATATAAAGTACGTGCAGGGGCAACATCGTTTCGCAAAATAAATTTGTATAAATCCAAGCCTCCACGGCTATCAGTTCTATCGCTGGCATAGTAAGCTGTTTGCCCATCGGCGGCTATAAAAATACTGCCTTCGTTTTCTATGGTGTTGATGGGGTAGCCTAAGTTTTCGGGTTTGCTCCAAGTGCCATTCGGTTGTTTACGCATCAAAAATAAATCGCTACCGCCGTAGCCTGTTAAACCATCACTTGTAAAATATAGTGTTTGGTTATCGGCATGAATAAACGGTGCTATTTCATCGCCTGCTGTGTTTACTTCTGCACCCATGTTTTGTGCAGGACTCCAACCTTTGGCAGTTTTATAACTTACATAAATATCTAAGCCACCATAGCCACCAGGGCGACTACTACTAAAATACAAGGCCCTTTTATCTGGGCTTAAACTTGGGCTACTTTCCCAAAAATCGGTGTTGATATTTGGACCTAAATTTTCAGGTTCGCTCCAACCCTGTGGTGTGTAGTAGCTAATGTATAAATCAAAATTTCCAAAGCCTTGTTGTGGTATGTTGGCTGCATATATAAGCCACTCACCATCTTGCGAAATATTGATAGCCCCTTTTTTATCATCTTTATTTATATCGCCTGCAATAGATTTTGCTTTCGTGTATTTATTACTATCTACCGTACTTTGAAAAAACTCTTCACGTATGCCATTCATACGTCTTGTAAATACAAACAAACTATCATTAATAGTAATAGATGGATAGTATTCGCTTCTTGCGGTATTTACACTATCACCCAAATTTATGGGGGCAAAAACATACGTACTATTAGGATGTTTTTGTTTATAGTCTATTGAAAATTCATAGCAACGTTTGCGATAGTTTAAACTCTTCAAACTACGTTCACTAAGGTTGGGAATAGTGCTAAATTTTTGTAAGGCTTGCAAGGCACTATCAAACCTACCCATACCTGCCAAATTAATAGAATAGGGGAGGTAGTAATATCTAAAATAATTGGTATCTAGTTTTAATGCAGCTTCATATTGCTCTACACTTTTAGCGTATTGTTTTATCTCTCCATACACACCAGCAAGCGATAGGTATGCATCTACATAAGTAGTGTCCCAATCTTTTGCATGAGTAAGCCCTTTAATGGCTTCTTTAAAATCATTTTCTTCTAGCACAGCCATGGCTCTGTTGTATTCATCAACAGCTACTTTTTTTACTTTATCTGGGTTGTATTGTGCAAAGCATTGTACACCTAAAAACAAAACAATTATTGTAAAAATATTTTTCATGTAGTATTTTTTTATTGAGCCAACTGTATGGCTACTATTAAGCTTCGGTTGCGTCGCACTCTTGTACAATTTGTTCTTTACTCGGCAAAGTGTAATAACGAAATTGTATGCCAACTTCTTGTTGGGCAAGTTCTATAAAAGAAAATAAAGGAGGTGTTAAAAAAAGACAGCACTTTCTTTTGAAGTAATACAAACAATTGATGTTTTTCAATCTTCAATATTCTTTACGGCACATTAATATATTTATGCAGTTGCATGCTCAACTCCCATTTTGGATTGGCTTTTATATACTCAATAATTAATGGGGTTACTACTTCTCTTTTATCCCACTCTGGTTGTAAGTATAGTTTGCATGCTGTGCTTGCTTGTGCAGCATATTCTTCAGCCCAAGCAAAATCGTATTTATTAAAAACTACCACTTTCAATTCGTTAGCAAAAGGCACTACTTGGGGCAATGGTGCTTTAAATTTTTTGGGCGATAAACAAATCCAATCCCAACTACCACTCAATGGCGATGAACCACTGGTTTCAATATTGGTTGCAAAGCCAGCTTTTTGTAGTGCTGTAGTAAGTATAGTTAAGTTATGTAACAAAGGTTCTCCTCCTGTAACAACAACCAATGGTTGGCTACCAACTACCAACTGCAAAGTACCAACTTCTTCAACAGCTTTTTCCACTATTGTAGCCACTTCAAATTTCTTATGAGCATCCGCATCCCAACTATCTTTTACATCGCACCATACACAGCCCACATCGCAGCCACCCAAGCGTATAAAATAGGCAGCCCTTCCTTGATGAAAACCTTCGCCTTGTAAGGTGTAGAAGCTTTCCATTACAGGTAAAGCAGTTGCTAGTTGCTGGTTGGCAGATGATAGTGGCACTGTTTCTAAGTTTTCTATATTCACTTTTACATTTTCTCTTTTAATAAATAGGCTTGCATGGTATTTTTTAGCAATCCAGCTATCGTCATTAATCCTACACCACCTGGTACAGGCGTTATAGCACTTGCTTTAATTGCTACCTCATCATAAGCCACATCGCCTTTAATTTTAAAACCTTTTTTAGCAGTGGTGTCTTCTACCCTTGTTATGCCTACATCTATTACTACTGCACCATCTTTTACCATATTTGCCTTTACAAATTCTGGTTTACCTAAGGCTGCCACTAAAATATCTGCTTGCATACAAATTTCTTGAAGATTGGGCGTATGGCTGTGGCAGAGGGTTACTGTACAATTGCCAAAAGGGATATTACTACTTAATAAAATACTCATGGGTCTGCCTACAATATTGCTACGACCCACTACTACTGCATGTTTCCCTTTGGTAGTAATGTTATAATATTCCAGCATCAGCATTATTCCATAAGGTGTAGCAGGAATAAAAGTGGGTAAGCCCTGTACTAGTTTACCCACACTCACTGCGTGAAATCCATCTACATCTTTTTCTGGGGCAATGGCTTCTATTACTTTCGCTTCGCTAATATGCTTTGGTAATGGAAGTTGAACCAAAATGCCATCAATACTTGCATCTTTATTAAGTTCTTCTATCTTTTGTAATAAAATTGTTTCTGTTACACTTACCTCAAAACGAATTAAGGAGGATGCAAATCCAATTTCTTCGCAATTTTTTACTTTACTGGCTACATAGGTTTCGCTAGCACCATTGCTACCTATCAAAATTGCAGCTAGATGTGGTGGGCGTTTGCCATCATTTTTTAACTGAATTGTTTGTTGGCGTAAGTTTGCCTTTACCGCTGCTGAGGCAATTTTTCCATCAAGTACCATCATCCTGCAAATGTAAAGGGTGTATGAATATCAAGCTTGCAGGGCGTTGGTTCTAAAGTAATTTGGTTGGTAAATACTGAGTTATCTACATAAAACTGCAATTGTGAATATTTTGTAGCAACTGTATTTGGGTAGCTGTGCAGCATAATTGCTTCTATATTTGTCATTTTTAACAACTGGGTTACGGATTTTAACACCACGTTAAAAAAATCTTAACGGTTTATTCATAATCCAATATATTTACACACAAATTTTTTTTGTTCTAAAACTTAATCGCACATGAGAAAAATGCTATTTACAATGGCGTTGGTCATTTTCTCTTCGTTAATGACCATGGCCCAAACAACCCGTACAATTGCAGGTGTTGTGTCAGATGAGAAAGGAGAACCAATTCCCTTTGCTTCTATCTTAGTTAAGAGCACCAAAACTGGTGTAGCTGCAGATGCAGCGGGAATGTTTAGAATTAAAGCTAAAACTGGCGATGTTATCGTTGTTTCAGGTGTTGGCTTTAAAGCTAAAGAAATTACACTATCAGGAGACCCATCAGTTAAGGTAACACTTACTGCAGCTGCTGGCGAAACTGGTGAAGTTGTAGTAACAACTGCCTTAGGTGTTCAACGTTCAGCTAAAGAGTTAGGTTATTCCACAGCTAAAGTAAAAGCGGCTGAATTAACTCAAGCAAAAGTAGTTAACCTTCAAAATGGTTTAACAGGTAAAGTATCTGGTTTAAACATTACCACTACCAATAATGGTGTGTTTGCCGATACGCGTATCACTCTTCGTGGTATTCGTTCTTTAACTGGTAACAACCAGCCTATGCTTATTTTGGATGGTGTGCCTATTAGTCTTAACTACATCAACTCTATCAACCCAAATGATATTGCTGATGTTACCTTATTGAAATCTGCATCATCTACTGCTATTTATGGTAGTGATGGTGTAAATGGTGCCATTGTAATTTCTACCAAAAAAGGTAGCAAAGCAAAACCACAAATCACTGTTAGTTCAACTGTACAATTAGAAACTGTATCGTTTATGCCTAAATTCCAAACTCAGTTTGGCAGTGGCTCAAGCGAAGATGCTAATGGTAATGGTGTGTACGATCCTATTGAGAACCAATGTTATGGTCCTGCTTTTGATGGCAGCAAAGTTGCTATTGGCCGTCCTAACACTATTGATGGTAGTATCTTATATACTGATTATTCTGCGAAGCCTAAAGAGAAAAGAAAATTCTTTAATACTGGCGTTACCACTCAAAACGATGTTTCTTTTTCTACAGGAGATTTTTATTTAAGTGTACAAGATGTAAACATTAAAGGTATTATACCTAAAGATGTAAATCACAGAACATCTGCAAGAGTATCTGCCATCAAAGAGTACAACCGTTTTAAAGCTACATTTAACGTAACGTATACACAAGGCAATTACAACGTTACTAATGATGATGTATATTTTAATGTGTTTAATACACCCATGCAAATTCCTTTAACCGATTTTAAAGATTGGAGAGCACCAAATTCTTGGGGTAATCCTAACAACTACTTTAGCGACTATTATGCTAACCCTTATTTTGGTATTGATAATGAAAGACAAACAGGTAGAAGTCATGATTTATTAGCCAACGTAGAATTAAGCTATAAAGTAAACGATTGGTTAAAAGCTACCTACCGTGTAGGTGGTACTATAAATTCTAACTATGCTAAGAGCACGAATGGTGCATTTATTTATTCAGCTGCTGCAAAAGCACAAAGTAAATACATTGCTGGAACAGACTTATCAGCTTCAGTAAGTGATGGTAATTCTTCTTCTAGCCGTTTTACTGGTGAGTTTTTTGTAACGGCTAACAAGCAGTTTGGTAAATTTAGAGTGGAAGGATTGGTTGGTCATCTTTTTAGAGAGTCAACTGCAAAATCTTTAGGGGTTTCTGCAAGTGTATTGGGTATCCCTTCCATATTTAACGTATCAGCTCGTAAAGGTGAGCCAGGTGCAAGTGAAGGCTTCTCTCAATCAAGAATGCAACGTTTTTATGCAAAAGCGTCTGTTGGTTACAACAACTGGTTATTTGCAGAATTAGTTGCTAACGCAGAAGATAATTCATTATTAGCTAAGGCTTACAATTTTGATTCAAAAGGAATATCGTATTTCTACCCAGGATTTAATATTTCTGCTGTACTAAGTGAAGCGATACCAGCTATTAAAAGTAGCAAAACCATTTCTTTCTTAAAATTAAGAGGTGCAATAGCAAAAACTGGTAATACTACATTAGGAGCTTATGCTAACCAAAATACTTTTGGTGCAGGTAATAACTTCCCTTATGGCACACTATTAGGCTATACAGCAAGTAATACATTAAGACAAGAAAGCTACGAGCCTGAGTTTGTACAAACTACTGAGGTAGGTTTTGACTTAGGTTTAAATAAGAATAAAATTAATATTGAAGCTTCTT
>JAYVRD010000199.1:0-5800 GCA_043776595.1 Chitinophagaceae bacterium
ACAATAATGGAAAATCTTTTTTAGACATTGCCCCATCTCTACAACTCATTATTAAAAGCCAAGCCAGAATAGACTTTGGATATCGCTACCAACTATACAGTACTATGCTACGCTCTGCACCCAATGGTTTTGTTTTAAAGTTTGAATACACTTTTTTTAATGTGTGGAAGTAAGGAACTTTTATGAAGCCAACTTTTGTAGTGCTATTAGGCAGCGGTTGCGTCGCACATGTTTGGCTGTAAAGTACTATATGGCTTTTAATATGTAGTAAATTCAATCGGAAATCGGTGGTTCAGTTCTCTGCACTCTTCACACTAAATTTTGTTTTCCTTTCTTTATTTCTTCCTTTCCTTTCTTAAATGTAATTGAGGTCGCCTTTGAGGTCACTAAATAAAAAAAGCAGTTACTACTTTCGTTGTAACTGCTTAATTATAAGTGTGGGAGTTGACGGGGTCGAACCGCCGACCCTCTGCTTGTAAGGCAGATGCTCTAAACCAACTGAGCTAAACTCCCTTATTTGTTTTAGGAGTGCAAAAATAGGGTCTCAAACATAACAGCCAAAAAAAATTTGAAACTTTTATTAGAATAGTGAAATAAATACTTTTGTAATTGAAGAGATAATTATGCAAACAAAAACAGACATACAATATAAAGAAACAACTGATGTAATTGTTGTTGACAATGAAAGTATGAGTTTAATAGTGTGGAATGATGAAGTGAATACATTTAATTGGGTAATTGAAACACTTATTGAAATTTGCGACCATACCGCCGAACAAGCTGAACAATGTGCTACTTTTATCCACTTTAAAGGTAAATACCCTGTAAAACGTGGCGACTACGATACACTTAAACCCATGTGTGATGCTATTACTGAGCGTGGCATTGGTGCTACTGTTGAAGAAGCAGTGGGCAGTTAGTCTTTCTCCATTTTTTAATTTTTAAAAATGCCTTTATATGTACTAGATGATAAACTGTGGTTCCCTAATGTAGAGGAAGCATTAGATGATGGTTTATTAGCAATGGGTGGAGATTTAAGTACAGAACGTTTACTCATGGCATACAAAAAAGGAATCTTTCCTTGGTATGATGGCGATACACCTTTGTGGTGGTGCCCCAACCCACGATTTATTTTGCTGCCACACGAATTGAAAGTGAGCAAAAGCATGAAAATTCTTTTAAAGAAAGATGCTTTTGAGTTTACCATCAATAAAGCCTTTGCTACTGTAATTGGCAACTGTAAAACTTCTCCTCGGTTTGAACAAGATGGCACTTGGATTACCAATGATGTAGAGCAAGTTTACACCCAACTGCACCAATTAGGTTATGCCCATAGTGCAGAGGTTTGGAAAGATGGAGAATTGGTGGGTGGCTTATATGGGATACGCATGGGTAAAGTATTTTTTGGAGAAAGCATGTTTAGCAAAACAAGTAATGCTAGCAAGTTTGCTTTTATTAAATACGTTGAGTTTTTAAAAACCGAAAGTGTAGCATTAATAGACTGCCAAGTTTATACCAAGCATTTAGAAAGTTTAGGGGCTAAGATGATAGGGAGACCAACTTTTATAGAACTACTCCACACATTATTATAATAGGAAGATTTTTAAAATTTAGTTTTTTGCTTCATAGAAATTCAAAGTTTAAAATGTGCGACGCAACCGCTGCCCAATTGAAATACTACTGCTGGCTACCAAAATAAAAAACCACAACTTTGCCGCCAATTTATGCAGCAACAACACAACATGAATTTACAAGTAGAAATTACCAATCAGCAAATTCTTAAAATGAGTTTGCCCATTGCGTTTTCTATTATAGTACCACAGCTAAACTTTATTACCAACAATATTTTTTTAGGAGGTTTAAGTACACAGGCTTTGGGTGTGGCTGGTGTAACGGGTGTGTACTACTTATTGTTTGCTATGATGGGTGTTGGGCTAAACAATGGAGTACAAATGCTTATATCGCGTAGGGCTGGTGAAAATAGATTGGACGAAATTTCTAAACTATTTTGGCAGGGTGTACGCTTGGCAATAATTTTTGCAGTAGCTGGTATTGTACTTACTCTATTTATTGCTCCTACCATTTTGCACTATAGCCTGCACGATGCAGAACGGTACAACATGGCTATTGATTTTTTAAGAATTAGAATTTGGGGGCTTCCCTTTTTATACCTCTATCAAATGCGTAATGCCTTGTTGGTAGGCACCAACCAAACCAAGTATTTGGTTATTGGCACAGCTACAGAAGCTGGTATAAATATTTTGTTAGACTGGTTACTAATTTATGGCCATTGGGGCATGCCAAAATTGGGTTTTAATGGGGCAGCCATAGCATCGGTAATTGCTGAGTGTAGCGGATTGGTGGTTATTTATGCAGTTATTCATGTAAAAGGTATTGGCAAGCAACTACAATTGTTTACACACAGGGCTTTTGATAAAACGTCTACCCTGTTAATTTTAAAAAAATCATCACCACTAATACTACAACTTGCACTGAGCATTGGTAGCTGGGAGTTTTTTTATATTTTAATAGAGCATCATGGAGCTATGGATTTGGCTATAAGCAATGTAATGCGGAACGTGTTTGGCTTTTTTGGCTGCATTACTTGGGCTTTTGCATCTACTACTAACAGTATGGTAAGTAATGTAATTGGGCAAGGTTTGCAGAACCGAGTTAAAGAATTAATTTACAAAATACTAAAGTTAAACCTGCTGTTTGCATTGGGTGTTTGTGTGTTGCTTAATGTATTATCGGTTCCATTTTTATCTATTTTTCAACAAGGAGATGTATTTATACAACAAGCCATTCCTGTGCTACGTACCATATCTGCCGCTATGATTTTAATGAGCATTTCGGTGATATGGTTTAATGCAGTTATAGGCACTGGCAACACACGTATTACACTCTATATAGAACTAGCAGCTATTATACTTTACTGCATATATGTATACATCATTCTAGAAAAATTAAACCTCTCTATTATTTATGGTTGGATGAGTGAGTGGCTGTATTGGACAGTGTTGTTAGTACCTTCCATCATTTATATACATAGCAACCAATGGAAGGATAAGAAGGTTTAGGTAACCAACTTTCTAGTGCTATTAAACTTCGGTTGCGTCGCACATGTTTGGCTGCGAATAATTATTTAGCTTTTGAAAATACTCAATATTGTAAACGTTCTAAAAATGTTTTTTGAATTATAAAGAGATCTAATATCAAGTTCTTTTTGTATAGCTCAACTTTTGTTACAACATTCTAAATGATAGCTACATTAAACCAAACACCATCTAAACCAAAACGTCCTCGTTTAAAAAAGAGGACGTGGTTTTATTTTTTTAAATACGCTTTTACTTTATCGTGCAATTCTTTGCTTAGTGGCACTACGGGAAGCCTCACTACATTTTCTAGCAAGCCTTGCTCGTACATAAAAGCTTTTACACCAGCAGGGTTGTTTTCGGCAAACATTAAATCGTAGGCTTCTATTAATTTATTATTTAGCTGTACAGCTGCAGGAAAATCATTTTTCAAACATAGGCGTATCATTTCAGCAAAATCTTTAGATAGGCTATTGGCAGCTACACTAATAACACCATCCATACCACATGCTATTTGAGGCAGTACCAACGCATCATCTCCACTTACTACTGCAAAATTTTTAGGGCGGTCTTTTAGTATTTGCATACACTGAGCCATATCTCCACTGGCTTCCTTTATACCAGCTATATTGGCTACTTCGTGAGCAAGTTTTAAAGTAGTGCTTGCATTTAGGTTTCGCCCAGTACGCCCAGGTACATTGTATAGCAAAATGGGTTTTGGGCTTTCGGCAGCTATAGCTTTGTAATGCTGAAACAAACCTTCTTGCGATGGCTTATTGTAGTATGGCGATGCACTAAGTACAGCCAAGGCTTTATCTAATGGATATTTGTGAAGATCGTTAATTAGCTCTTGGGTATTATTGCCACCAATGCCTACAATAACAGGTACTCGGTTGTTTACTTTTTCAAACGTATAGTTTATAATATCAAACTTCTCCTCCTTACTTAAAGTGGGTGTTTCGCCAGTTGTGCCAAGTGTTACTAAATAATTTACACCACCGTTAATAGTGTGGTCTATTACTTTTCCAAGTGCATCAAAATCTACACTTAAATCTTTTTTAAAAGGAGTAACCAACGCTACACCTGTGCCTGTAAGTTGAGGAATAAGAGACATTGTTTGAATTAGGAATTAGAAATTAATAATTGTGAATTACTATTTGATCTTGACTGTTTTACTTGCTAAATAGTATTCCTACAGCTTAACATGTGCGACGCAACCGAAGTTTAATAGTAGTGCGAAAGCTGGGTTCATAAAAAGAACTATTTTGTAGGCTTTATAGGTGTACATAGACCTACAAAGCAACTTCATCCCAAAAACCCATCTTTTCATACTTTTCTATGCGTTGGTTTATGCGTTCTTCGGGATTCATGTTTTTAAACTCGTTTATTGCAGCTATGATACGCTGCTTTAAAATGTTTGCTGCTTCGGCATAATCCCAATGGGCTCCACCATCTGGTTCTGGCACTATTTCGTCTACCAAGCCAAAACCTTTCATATCGTTTGCGGTAAGGCGTAACTGCTCGGCGGCTGTTTCTTTTTTATCCCAACTACGCCATAAAATACTGCTACAACTTTCTGGAGAAATAACAGTGTACCAAGTGTTTTCCATCATCAGCATTTTATCGCCAACGCCAATACCTAATGCACCACCACTTGCACCCTCACCAATAATTACACAAATAATTGGCACTTTAAGTCTCACCATTTCATAAATATTTCTAGCTATGGCTTCACCTTGTCCACGTTCCTCAGCTTCTAACCCTGGAAAAGCTCCTGGCGTATCTATTAAACACACAACGGGTTTATTAAATTTTTCGGCAAGCCGCATAAGTCTCAAGGCTTTTCTGTAGCCTTCGGGATTAGCCATACCAAAGTTTCGTAACTGGCGGGTTTTGGTATTAATACCTTTTTGTTGACCAATGAACATAACGGTTTGTCCATCTAAATCGGCAAAACCACCTACCATTGCCTTATCGTCTTTTACATTGCGATCGCCATGCAACTCTAAAAAGTTGGTGCTCATTTTTTCAATGTATTTTAAAGTATAGGGTCTATCGGGGTGGCGGCTAAGCTGTACTCGTTGCCAAGGTGTTAGATGCTGTGTAAGTTCTTTTCTTTTGTCTATAATAGACTGTTCTAGCTGCAAAATTGTAGCTGAGTAATCTATTTTAGGATTCTTTTCAGCCAGTTTTTTGGTAGCATCAATCTGTTCGTACAACTCTTTTATGGGCTGTTCAAATTCTATAAACTGTCTGTTTGGGTATTGAGGCATTGTTTATTCAATTTGGGTTGGTAAAAGTAGGGGTTGTGGGTTTTATAGTAAAGCAAAAGTTTTACCCCGATTTTAAATGGATTTTTTGGTTATTTTATATGAAGCTATATCAAGTATTTGTGTTTAAATACAAGCTTACAGATTGTTTTGCTTTGTAAAATAATGAATTGATAAGAGGTATATTTTTTTGAAGTAAGCTGTAAAACTACTTTAATGGTTCTACCCTTATCCAATCAAAATCGGCAAAGCCCGAATCGTTGGTTTGGGTTTGGCGAGTGCAAAAGATGCCAAATTTTGCACCAACCCATCGTCCTGCTTCGGCAGTAAAACTATCACCTCTGTAAAATTGTTACCATTGAAACTATAGCTAAATATACACATTGCCCCTGCTGTAACCTTTACTTTTAGGTAAACAGTTTGGCTGAGTGCTTT
>JAYVRD010000200.1:0-5763 GCA_043776595.1 Chitinophagaceae bacterium
GAATTATTTCTATATTTTCCAAATTTTTTATAAATTATTTTCAAATTAAAGGTTAAAAGTGTAGGTTTGCACTATTGAGTTCTTAAAAATTGTGGGGTGATGAAATTTTTGGCAGACATGCCCTCTTGTCTCGAGGGTGAGGATAACAGGACAAACGTAGTATAGAGCCGTTGTAGTAGCAATATTGTAACGACCAGGGTCGACCACTGAACTTTGTATTACAGCTAACTGCCTCGTGAAGGTTCGATCCCTTCCCCTACAGCATTAAAAGCTAATAATTTGTTGAATATCAATATATTATTAGCTTTTTTTATTTTTGCTGTACACTTTGCTGTACACTAAGAAATAATTTGCATAAAAAAACCGCCATTTTTAGGACGGTTGATTATGAATGTAAACTATACTTGCTCTCTTAATTCGTCTAGGTCGTACAATAAAATCGGGCGACATTCAGCACTCGAATACTTTGCCCAAAATTCTCTAAGTAGCTGCAATGTTTTAGGCTTTGAATAAGTGCCAACAAACCAAACTATTTTAGCTTCTCTACATATTTGGTCAATTTCTTTTACCGTTACCTCAGGACGTTCAAAGTAAGTTATCAATTCTTGAAATGATGTTATTCTAGTTTGCACGTGTTATTATAATTTCAGTTATTTTATTTTCAACATCTTGTTGCAGCTTATCAGTCATGCCCAAACGGTTCTTTGCAAAAAAGATGCCTTTACCTTCATTGGCGACGATGTCTATTGCTAAAGATTTAAACAGGCCCTCAATGTTTTTTATAGTGTCTAACTTTGCAACATCGTTGCAATTGTTTAACCAGTTGTAATAAGTTGCCCTGCAAATTGTGTTACCTGCTTTTTTGGGTAGCCAAATTCTAAGAAAATAATCAATAGTAGGTAGATGCCTATCTTTTATGTGTACCACTTTACCACTTGCTGTGGGGTGTTCTTTCGTATTGCTTAAACATTCATCTATGTAGGTATGTGCAAATGTTTCTAAGTCCTGTGGTGTTATGTCTGTTGTTGGCTTTGCCATTATTTTAAAGTTTTGGTTTTAGTTAAATCGTAATACCATTTTACAAAAGTTTCCATGTCGGTTGCAACGTAATAAATGCCGCCTGAGGCTTGTACCCTTTCACGTTCTTTCATTTGGTCTTTACTCATACGGTCATTAGTTGCTTTGCATTTTACTTCAATGCTGCAATGCTTACCGTTTAAAATGGCTGTTATGTCGGCTGTTCCCTTTCGAGTAGATGACGGGGTGTATTTCATTTTGCCATCAATAAGCCTATTTACGCCAATGCAATTGATACGGTTACAGTAATGTTTATTGAACTTTAAAAAGTCCATTATTGCGTTTGTAAGCCCGTTTGTAGTATCATCATTGTAAGGCTTCAATTTCATTTTTGAACTGCCTGAGGCTTCATAAAAACCTGGTGCAGTTTCTTTTAAATATTGGTGCTTTAATGCAGTTAGTATAATATGCCAACTCATAAATTTATTTTTAAAAAAGTTTGTAAAAAGTTGTTTCGATATTTTTTTCGTGTAAATCTTTCTATAATATCTAGTTAGAATATCTAGTTTTAAAACCTAGTTAGAATATCTAGTTATAATACCTTTTTATAGGTCGTGGGTTGGATGTGAAGTAAGATGTGTACTAGTAGTGTTGTAAAAAAACAAAAGGCATAAATTCTTTTTATAGGTCGTGTTATGGTCGTTACTATTTTCAGGTACTTTTTAGCTTTTCCATTACTTTCAAATAGGTATCCTTTTCAACTTGCTTGTACTGCTTTTCTTTAGTGCTTATTCGCTTAGTTTCTGCAAACATTATCAATTGCTCTAAACTCACTCTATCTTTAAAAGCAACATAAAAGCCTCGTGTAAATCTTGCATAGTAAACAAGCCCCCAATTATTCCGTAATGCCTTTTTAAGTTTTACAGTTTGGTACTCATTTGCATACTTCTTTATTTCGGATGACAAATCAAATCTTTCAACTTTTCTAGGGTTGCCATCCATTCGAGAAAGAAAGTAATCGTTATCTATTTTCATAAAAGCCTTTTGCTGTAAAATGCTTTTGATAGATAAGAATGCAAGTAAGCAAGCTTTATCGAAATCGGTCTTATCACTAAAATAGTATTGATGCCATAGCGTAAAACCTAAACCTACTTTTGGCGAATTATTTGGGAATGAATTAAATAATGCTTTACCGATTTTCTCACCCTCTTTAAGGTTTGTAAAAGCTACATCGTAATACCTAGCAGCATCCCCAAAATTGCAGCCATTTTTTACTGTATACTCATAACAAGCATAATCAGCCACATCACTTAATACTGTTGTACTATTCACTAAAAATCCTTTGAATATTTGGATAGGTACGTTAAAATATTTCTGCTTTTTTGCCATTACTCAAACATTTTAATTTGTGGTGAATGTTTGGGTGCTTTATTTGGATCTGTTGTTAGATACCATGCCATAAAACCAGTATGCTCACATGTGGTTTTTTCAAGTTCCCACAACCTCCCAGATAATTCTAAATCTCTCTTATAACGTGTGATACATTTTTGAGGTACGCCTGTTGCATGAGTAACCATTGAAGCGGTTGCAATATGCTTTTCTAAATACTTAAATATGGTTTGTAACTGTGTAGCATGGTTGCTACTTTTGGGGCT
Source organism: Chitinophagaceae bacterium (assembly GCA_043776595.1). Taxonomy (GTDB): domain Bacteria; phylum Bacteroidota; class Bacteroidia; order Chitinophagales; family Chitinophagaceae; genus UBA1930. Next base: position 2,673 of record JAYVRD010000200.1, read on the forward strand.
ACTAGTAATTTCATTAAACCCCTCTTTATTTTCAGTCATAAGGTGGGGTTTTTTAATTATGGTATCTTCTTAATGTTGTTAATTTACTTAGTACCTCAGATTGCTTGTAGAATATTCGACCGCCTATTCGGTGTTCGGTTAATAAACCTTTTTTCGTCCATGCTGAGAGTGTTACTTTACTAATGTTTGGCTGAAATATTTTGCAAGTTTCAGCGGGAGACAAAAGTTTCTCGGGTTCAACATCTTTAAGCTTAACTATAGCAGCTTCGACCATTGGCTGCATTAAACTAATAAACTCATTTGGAGTTATACCTGTTAGAATAATTTGTGAACTATCCATATTTAAAAGAAGGTTGTTTAAATACCCTCACTTATAAATAGCAGAAATACTTGCTCCGTTTAAACTATTTTTGAAATATAGTTGCATTTTTATACAAAAGGTTTTACCCCGTTGATATTTAAGCATAAAAAAAGGGCTTTAAAAGCCCTATACTATTGTTAGAATGTAAGTTGTAATTAAGCAATCTTAAGTATTTTTTTGCTCCAATTAATTCTGTTGTGTGCTGCCAATCTTTTAGCAGTATCTAATTTATCGGTTCTAATATACTTCATAAACGATTTTTCAGTTTTATGGGTAGTAATCTTCATTAAATCAATTGTAGGGAAACCTTGCAAATAGTAGTTGGTCGCAAACGAACGTCTACATGAATGTGAACTTACACACTCCCACAACTTCATGTTAGGTTTAGAAATTAAACGCCCTGCTTCGTCCATACCTGCCAACATACAAGCTTCTTTTATGTATTCATTAAAACGCTGGTCGCTTATGGTATTTGGTAGCCTATTTGCGTTATGCTTGTATTTCTCAAATATTTCTAGTACAACGGGGTTGCATGGTATTATAACACGTTCTTTCGTTTTTTTGGTAGTAATATCAATAAACATTTCGCCATCTATGGAAACAATATTCTCAGGCTTGATATTGCCATAATCAGAAATTCTTAACCCAACCCACGCCCCGAAAATAAAAAGGTCTCTCACTTGCTCTAAACGCTTATTACTAGATAAATCAAACTTGTATAAGTGGTGCAATTCTGCTTCCTTCAAATAAATATGGTCTGTTTCAATTTCGGGATGAGAAAACTTTTTGTGTTTAAACTTCATGTTATCGGTATAACCTAAATCAACTGCTTCACCCATAAAAACTTTTATAATAGAAATATCTTTAGCAATAGAATTGTGAGAGAGATTAATTTTTTTCTTTAGGTAGTCAACATAAGAATAAAAAAAATCGAGGTCGATGGTTTCAAAATCAACTACACATTTTTTAGCAGCTGCATATTGCTTTAAATGTTTTGTAACCGCTGCATAATTCTGCAAACTGCTTTTACTTTTATCCTTGCCTTTATTTTTAATTTCACCGCTTATAAATCTTTCCGCTAATGTAAACAATGTTGCTTTGGTCGCTGGTGATGTATCGTTGTTTTTATGCTGTAACGTATCTAATGCAGTTGCAAGTATTTTCGGCTGAGGTATGCCATTTTGTAAAGCTTCATGATAAGTTTTTTCACATACTTTCTTAAGGTTATCCAATAAATCATTAAGTGAAAATTTGCCGTCTACAGTAGTAGCATTGTTATTTTTTACTCTTTCTTTTTTTTCGTTCCAATCCCCACCATTAATGGATTGCCCTACAGCATAAAATAATCTGTTGCCATTGTAACAAAACTGTAAATAAATCATGTAGCTACTCTCTTTCTCAATTATTTGTTTTTTGCCCTTTGATGTGGGTGTGCTTTTATCATTACCCTTTTTTCTAACTATTCTAAAATGTACCTCAGGTTGCTTTGCCATGTTTTAAATGTTTCGACAAAGATAGTTCGCTGTACACTATGCTGTACACTAAAACTATGTTTCTTTTATTCCTTAAATAAAAGTTAAATGTATAATAATGTTGATTATCAATAGTTATGTATTTTATTTGTACTTTCAAATAACAATAAAATACAGTAGGTTCACTCCCTTCCCCTACAGCTTTTAAAAGCCTTCAATTAAAATTGGAGGCTTTTTTATTTTTAGGTAATGGTAGCATAAGCAATTGTATTTCATAGCAGCTTTAGTACCCGCTTTATACTACAACTACGCCACAAACCCTATCACAAAAGCTTCAGCGTGGTTTCCGTTTCAATCGGGGCTAATCCCATCTTTTGTTTTCCAAATAGGCAACCATACATTTTCTTTTACATTTGCCACCATCTTTTTTTACTTATGGGACATAAAAAACTTATCCGTTTCGAAGCCATTAAAAACTTTACCAACGTTTTAGAACATCGCCAGGACATGAAGGGTAAATGGTGTGCCGATTATTTTAAAAACACCAACCCTATTACTTTAGAGCTTGCCTGTGGCAAAGGAGAATATAGCGTAGGCTTGGGCAGGATGTATAGTAACAGAAATTTTATAGGTATAGATATAAAAGGAAACAGAATTTGGCGTGGTGCTAAAACAGCTATAGACGATGGTTTGAGCAACGTGGCTTTTTTGCGTACTGAAATTGATGGCATCAACCACTACTTTGAAAAAGATGAAGTGAATGAAATTTGGATAACCTTCCCCGATCCACAGCTGCGTTTATCTAAGGCCAAAAAACGACTAACACACCCCAAATTTTTGCGTTTATACCAGCAGTTTTTACAACCTAATGGTTTGGTAAATTTAAAAACCGATAGCCCCGATTTATACAACTTTACCAAAACCGTTATCAACTTATACCAGTTAGATGTGTTGGTAGATGATGACGATGTGTACAGCAACCCCAGTATAAAAGACGAATTGAAAATAAAAACCCATTACGAAGGATTGGATATTGCAGGTAGCAATCGTATTCATTACATACAATTTAGCATCAACAAAAATTTGCCTTTAGAAAAGGATGAAGTTTTAAAACAATTAATTAATGAGCAAGCCGTTGGTTGAGCATCTTGATTTTTATTATGAAAATGGCTTAATGGTACTTACCGAAAAATATCATTTAGACAAAGGGTATTGCTGTGGCAATGGTTGTAGGCATTGCCCTTTTAATTTTGAAAGT
>JAYVRD010000201.1:0-5748 GCA_043776595.1 Chitinophagaceae bacterium
TCAATCGTTTGCCAAAACAAATTTTTCGTACTCAGTTTTTAAAGTAGATAGTAAAATAAATAAAGCCATAGAAGTATTAAACAATGTGAAAGGCAGTAGCATTATTTATTGTAGAAATAGAAGGCAAACCAAACAAGTAGCACAACTACTGCAACTGCAAAATATCTCAGCCGATTTTTACCATGCAGGCTTGCCACACCAAGAACGTACTAACAAACAAATTGCTTGGATTAATAACCAAACTAGAGTGATAGTTTGTACCAATGCTTTTGGAATGGGCATTGATAAACCCGATGTAAGAACAGTAATTCATTTTGATGTGCCCGACTGTTTAGAAAATTATTATCAAGAAGCAGGACGTGCAGGAAGAGATGGCAAACAAGCCTATGCCGTGTTGCTATATGTAGTAAATGATGAGAAAGATTTGCAAGGCTTGCCAGCAATAAAATTTCCTGCTATTACCGAAATAAAAAAAGTGTACCAAGCCCTTGCCGATTATTTGCAAATACCTGTAGGCATGGGCGAAGCCAACTATTACGATTTTGATTTGGCAAACTTTATCACCAATTTTAAGTTAGATATTTTTTTGGTGATGAATGTGCTGAAAGTATTAGAACAAGAAGGGCATTTATCTTTCAACGAAAATATTTTTCTGCCTGCCAAAGTACAATTTACGGCAGATAAAGAAACCATTAATAGCATAGAAGCCACACATACAGATGTAGATGCTGTAATGAAAACCTTACTTAGAACGTATGAAGGTATTTATGAAAACAGAGTGTCCATCAACGAAAAATTAATAGCCAAAGTAGCCAAGCTACCTTACGATAAAGTATATGCCGACCTTACCAAACTACACCAACTAGGCATTATAGAATACCTACCACAAAAAGAAACACCACAAATTTATTTTTTGCTCAATAGGGCAGCTGCAACTTACCTGCACATAAACCAAGATGCGTATTTAGAAAGAAAAAAATTATACACCCAAAGGGTAGCAGCCATGTTGCACTATCTACATCTTACTACAGCATGTAGAAGCCAACATATATCTGCCTACTTTGGAGATGATGAAGTACAACCTTGTGGCGTATGCGATAATTGTTTGGCACAAAAAGGTAGCAAAATATCTAAAGAAGAATTTAAAAGTATTGAAACAAAAATACTACAACTGCTTAGCAACAAACCCATTGCTATAGCCACTTTGCTGCAACAATTAAAGCCTATAAAAAAAGCAACAGCTTGGCAGGTAATTCATTTTATGCAAAGTGAACAAAAAATAACAATTAACAATATGGGAGAAATTGTTATAGTGGATAAAAGAGTTTAATAATGTATTTACCTACTACACAATAAAAGCCCAATACTTATTCTATCGCTTAAAATGTGCGACGCAACCGCAGCTCAATAGCACTAAAACCGCTGGCTACATAAATAAACTACGCTTAAAACAAACTCTTTCTTTTGCTACGCCCACCTAAACCTAACGCACCCAATAAGCTGCGTGTAATAACGCTGGCGGCGGTACGCCCAATTTGTTTTATAGTTGGGTTGTCAAAAAAACCTGGTTCCTTCTTTTCTTTTTTATCGTCGTCGCTGTCTTGTTTTTCTTCTTCGGTTTTTTTAGCAGCTTCTTCTAGCTTGGCTGTTAATATTTCGTAGGCACTTTTACTATCAATTTCTTCGCTGTATTTTTTGGCTAATTTACTTTTGGCAACTAAAGCGTCTATTTCAGTATCGCTCAATACATCCATCCTGCTACGTGGTGGGCAAAGCATGGTATGCACCAATGGGGTAGGTATTCCTTTTTCGTTTAATAGGGTTATAAAGGCTTCACCAATCCCCATTTGGGTAAGTAGTTCATCGGTTTTATAAAACGTAGTTTCAGGAAAATTTTCTGCAGCGGTTTTAATTACTTTTCTATCGGCAGCAGTAAAGGCACGCAACGCATGCTGCACTTTTAAACCCAATTGTGCTAGTATGCTTGCAGGTATATCTTGTGGGTTTTGCGTACAAAAAAATATGCCAATACCCTTGCTTCGTATTAGTTTTATTACAGTTTCTATTTGTTGTAACAACGCATCGCTTGCCTCTTGAAACAATAGATGGGCTTCATCTATAAACATAATAAGTTTGGGCTTGTCCATATCGCCTTCTTCGGGGCAAGTGGCATATAACTCAGCCAATAACTGCAACATAAATGTGCTGAATAATTTTGGCTTATCCTGCATATCCATTACACGTAAAATGTTAATGACACCACGCCCATCATCACCAATTTTCATTAAGTCATCTACTTCAAAACTTTTTTCACCAAAAAAAACATCGGCACCTTGTTGTTGCAGTTCTACCACTTTACGCAGTATAGTGCCTGTGCTGGTAGTGCTTATTTTGCCATAAGTTTTTTCCATTTCTTCTTTGCCTTCATCGCCAATGTATTGTAGCACTTTTATAAAATCTTTCAAATCTAGCAGCGGCATTTTGGTATCATCGCAATACTTAAAAATCATGGCTACCAAACCACCCTGCGTATCGTTTAGTCCTAATATTTTACTTAACAAAATGGGGCCAAACTCACTTACTGTAGCCCTCAGTCGTACTCCTTTGGTACTGTTTAGTGTAAGCAGTTCTACGGGAAAGCCAGTTGGTTTAAACTCCACATTTAGCTTGGTACAACGGTCGTTTATTTTATCGTTGGTTACGCCAGCTTCGGCTATGCCACTAAAGTCTCCTTTAATATCCATTACCAACACAGGCACACTATTATCACTCAAACATTCGCTAAGCATTTGCAGGGTTTTGGTTTTGCCAGTACCCGTAGCACCAGCCACCAATCCATGGCGGTTCATGGTTTTAAAAGGTAGATACACATCTGCCCCAGCCACTACTTGAGCATCCAACATACCCACACCAATTTTTACATGCTCACCTTTAAAAGTGTAACCATTTTTTATTACTTCTATCAATTGTTCTTGTGTAGCCATTTTGTAAAAAAATTTTAGATGCGAAAGATAAAAGATTTTTTTGGGGCTGTGTGCTGTAGTACAAATCTCAACTTTGGTAGGCGGCTATACGCTACAAATCCTCGGTATGCTAGGGCATACCTGTGGGTTTTTCGCTGCTATCCGCCAGCCCTTGAGGCTGTAGAATATATATTGGGCAGTATGCCTTTAATAGGAAAATATTTATTGTTTATCAATAATTATTTTCTTTTATTTGTAAAAAAATTAAGTATGCAAAAAAACAGAGTAAGCATTATTGCATTGATTTTTGGTCTTTTAGGAATACTATATTTTAGTTTTACAAATTGGTTATTAACCCAAAGTAGTACTGGGCCTTTTCCTATGGATTGGTCAATTAACATACCTACCGATGATACAAGTTTTGGTGGGTTGCTTTATACACCAATAATTAGTGATTCGCTTCCTCATTATAAGTATAAACTAATTGATGACAGTATAAAACAAAAAAAAGAAGTTCGGGATAGAGTAAATAGATGTTTCGGTCCAGGGCGTTCTTTTGGTAGCATTGGTGTATACGCTATTACACAGGATGTAAACTTTAGAGCAGAAATGGAAAACCGAAGTAATGAACCAATTTCTAAAGCAATGCTTGATTCGATTACTAAAATGTTAAGTACGCCTTATTTAATTATGGATAGTGATAGTATTAAAAAAAAGAATGAAATGCTTGAGGATATTATGCAACGATATAGGTTGAGGCAAGATTCCCTTTTTAAAGCAGATGTTAAACAAAGAGAAAATAAACAAGACTACTTTTTTGCATTAAACAATTATAATCTTGATTATGAAAGTAAATTTTACTTACGAAACGGAACTTCTAATTTACTCTATACAAAATACGATAGTGTTGTAAAAAGAAAATACGACTCAACAAAAGTGGGGCATTATGAAAGCAAGCAGATACCCATTAGATACAATACTGAAGAAAAGAAAATTTTAATTCCCATTTCTAAAAGGTTATACAAAATGCTTGAGTGGGTAATTACGATACTCATTTATGTGATACAGTTTTTATCAACTTACATTTTTCTTGGTCTTCCATTCCAGATTTTATTTAATATTTCTAGAGGAAGGGCATTTCAAATAAGCAATATCAAAATGTTCAAAACAATGGCTTTTGTTTTGTTTGCTTATACAGTTTGGCAAATGATATCTCCGTATCTACTGCATTTTTTGTTTAGACATAAAATCCCTTCGGATTTTACATTGGATGATTTTAAATATGCTTTATTGAGTAATTTAAATATGCTTTTATTATCTGTAGGTTTATTTGTAATAGCGAAAGCTTTTAAACAAGGTTACAAATTACAGCAAGAACAAGACTTAACCGTATAGCCCATGCCCATTGTAGTAAATTTAGATATTGTATTGGCTAAACGTAAAATGAGCCTAACAGAATTAAGCGATAGGGTAGGTATTACTATTGCCAACCTTAGCATACTTAAAAGTGGTAAAGCCAAGGCTATACGGTTTAGTACACTTGAAGAAATTTGTAAAGTGTTGGATTGCCAACCAGCAGAAATTTTAGAATATATGAACGATGCAGACTATAAAAAATTAATGAGACACTAAATCAATACCTTCTATTATAACCACCTCCACCACCTTGGCGATTGTTATTATTATTGCCATAACCTCCTCCTCCTCCAGTATTTCTTCTTGGGCCATTGGTTTGTGGTTCGGCTTCTTGTACACTCATTTTTTTTCGCCCCAATTGAGTGCCATTTAATAAATTAATGACTTCGTTGGCTTCGTTATCGTTTATCATTTCTACAAAACCAAAGCAGCGGCTTTTGCCCGTATTTCTATCCATTACCACCCTAGCCGATTTTATATCTCCATACAGTTCAAACATTTCTTTTAAATCTGTATCGTCCATGTCGTCCATTAAACCAGTTACAAAAAGATTCATTTTCTATTTTTTAAACAAGTGATGTTTTGCACAACGCTACGCAAACTTATACAACCAAAGGTTATCCAACTACTTTTTTAAATAATCTACTGTTCTTAGTACCTTAAATTTTAGCATTCCTCTATCGCCCATAACAACCTTGTATTGTATTTGGCGATACATCCCAGTAGGTTTTAGGTTGGCAGCATCTGTACTATCGTATAAGGGAAAACGACGCAAAAGTGTGCCTTGCAAAAGTTCGTATTGGTCGTACCCTATGTAGCCTATTTTTAGTTTGGCATCATCTACAATATCAGGAAATTGTATAGCTGCCATATTTTGGTTTCCACTAGATGAAATTCCTAAAACAGTTGCCTTGCTTTTATCATTTGTATTTACAACATATATCACCATATCAGGAAAACCATCATTGTTTAAATCATCAATTTCGGCTTTTACTATTCTTCCTTTTATTTCAATATCTACATCACGGGCTTCTTTTTCAAAACCAATAGGGTTTACATTCACTTTGTTTTTCTCAATACCCTTGTTATTCGTTTTTATACGATAACCCACTATGCCCAGTTTTAGTGTAGAATCTATTTTTCTAAACTCTTGGGCATTTAAAATATGTTGTATGAGTATCAAAAAAAGTAAGCCAAGTATTTTTTTCATGGGGTAATATTAAGCAATTATGTGTAAGCTAATAAGTGTTTATCTTGAGTTGTCTATTTCTCTAAGAAGCTGTCTAAAAACGATTTAGCATAATCCTTATAGCTGATAAATGCACTATTGCTACTGATGATTCATTGAGCCTTTCATAGTTTTTAGAGG
>JAYVRD010000202.1:0-22025 GCA_043776595.1 Chitinophagaceae bacterium
CTCGTTGCTTACCTAGCTAAGAACACAAACTAACTACACAGTAGGCTATCAATGCAGCTTCCATCTTTAGCGTATTTACATATTATTTGCTTATTGATACAATTATAGATAGTTGGTAATCTTCGCTTCGTTCTTCGCCGATGTTGGCGTTTTTACCAACTTCGTATTATTTCAAGCAAGTTATAAAGCCTGCTGGTGAAAACACCAAGCAGCGGCTGTGTTTATTTATTGGCCTCATTGTAAACACCAACAAAGACAAAAGTTTGTTTGGGATGCTCCGTCATTATTGCACCCTAGGACACTCTTGTTTAGAGTAACATGAAATACAAAGTGTAATTCCAAGTTCTCCAATTTTTTTGCAGACATTTGATTGAAATTCTAAGTTACACTGATATTCATATTCATAAATTAACCAAATCGAAATATTCTTGAAATCTACTCCCAACTTTTTCAACTCATCTCTTTTTGATTCTATTTTTTCTGCAAAAAAAAGAATGTAATCAAAAAAGTTATCTTCTTCGTTTTGTTCTTTTTCTAAACCCCAAAAGATTTCATTCATATTTGACTCGCACCCCAAAGTATTACTAATAAGCCGTTTTGAAATATTTAAAATATTTGTTATTCTAAGACTGTAAAATATTTTACCCATTTAATAAATTTGTGGTTAGTTGGTGTTCTTCGTTTCGTTCTTCGCCGATGTTATGTGTTTTCACCTGCTGGTTTGTTTACAAAAAACATCTTAGCACCATGCATTAAAGATAAACAACTAGGGCTTTCTAATGGCATTTCATCCATAAATTCAGTTGGTGAAAACACCAACTGAGGCGACAACCGAAACCAAAATTTTAACCCTACGCTTCTATAAAAGTTTACTATTTATTCTCAGCTAAACATGTGCGACGCAACCGCAGCTTAATTTTTATTCACAAGCTGGCTACACAACTATTCTCTATCGGGGTTGATATCTCCATCTATTTTAAAAGAAAAATTTCGCTGGCTTACATAGCTAAACGCTACCACAAAAACGGTGGTAATTACTTTACTTAAAGTAGGATACCATCCAAAACCTTCAATAAATAATTTAAGAAAAATATAGTTGATGGAAAGTGATGCTATGGTAACTACAAAGTATCTAAATAATTGTATCCTTTTAGACAAATTCGATTCTTGAAAAACAACATATCGGTTTAAATAAAAACCTACTGGAAAGGCTATCCAAAAGCCAAATAAATAATCGGCAGCTATATGTGCTTCTAAAGCCAAGCTACCATACAAGTGTACCACCTCTTTTTTAAAAACAAAATTGTAACCTACATAATACAACACAATACCCAACACTGTAGTAAAGCCCCCACAGGCTGCATACCTAAAGGTTTGTAAAGGCATTATTTTTTTAAACAGGGGATAGAAAAAATCTACCACCAACAGCACTAAGTTTTTTATGTTATCGTGTACTTTTCTCATACAAAGTGGCGAAGATAGGGTTTCGCATTTCTTCAATGGTTATTGTATCGGTAACAGGTTTTAAGTAAGATAAAACGGCAATTAAAAAAATGGCATCGTTTAGCATGAGCTACGCAGCCCAATAGATAACCTAGAGCTAACTATATAAAAAAACTCCCACACTTTTTACAGTATGGGAGTTTGCTTGTATGGTTAAAACCTATAGCGGTCTTATTCAAATTTTAAATCTAAACCTAAACCTCTTAACTCGTGTACCAATACGTTAAAGGATTCTGGTACACCAGGTTTTGGAATGTTATCACCTTTTACAATGGCTTCATAGGTTTTTGCACGTCCTATAATGTCATCAGATTTAAGGGTAAGCAATTCTTGCAAAATGTTGGCAGCACCGTATGCTTCTAGTGCCCAAACCTCCATTTCACCAAAACGCTGACCACCAAACTGGGCTTTACCACCCAAAGGTTGCTGTGTAATTAAGCTATATGGTCCGATAGAACGAGCATGCATCTTATCATCTACCATGTGGTGTAATTTAATTACATAAATAACACCTACAGTGGCTTTTTGGTGGAAGCGTTCGCCTGTTTCGCCATCATACAAATACGTATGTCCATTCATTGGAATATCTGCATCAGTGCAATATTGCTCAATTTCGGTAGTGGTAGCACCATCAAAAATAGGTGTGGCAAACTTCATCCCCATTTTTTTACCAGCCCAACCTAAAATGGTTTCATAAATCTGTCCTAAGTTCATACGGCTTGGTACACCCAATGGATTTAACACAATATCAACTGGCGTTCCATCTTCCATAAAAGGCATATCCTCTGCACGTACTATTTTAGCTACAATACCTTTGTTTCCATGACGACCAGCCATCTTATCTCCCACTTTCAACTTACGTTTTACAGCAAGATATACTTTGGCTAATTTCAACACACCTGCTGGTAATTCATCACCAATACTAATGTTGAATTTTTCACGTTTAAAACGTCCCAACTCTTCATTGAACTTAATGCTGTAGTTGTGTAATAATACGTTGATGTCTTCATCCACTTTTGCATCACCTGTCCAACCCAAAGGATTTACGTTGGCATAATCTATGGTAGCTAAGTTTTTAGCATTGAATTTTGCTCCTTTGCCTACTAGCGATTCGCCAAAATTGTTGCTTACACCTTGAGAAGATTTATCTTTCAACAAGGTTTGTAATTTGCTCAACAACTGTTCTTTAATATCTTCTTCGTTTTGTTGGTGTACTTTATCTACTTTTTCTAACAATGCTTTTTCACGCACTTTAGCATTTTTATCTTTCTTAGCACGTTGAAATAGCTTTTTATCAATGACAACACCTTCAGTTCCGTTTGGTGCTTTTAAAGAAGCGTCTTTTGCATCACCTGCTTTGTCTCCAAAGATGGCACGTAGCAATTTTTCCTCTGGTGTTGGATCACTTTCACCTTTTGGCGTAATCTTACCAATCAAAATATCACCTTCTTTAATCGTGGCACCAATACGTATAATACCATGTTCGTCTAAGTCTTTGGTAGCTTCTTCAGATACATTGGGAATATCTGGTGTCAATTCTTCTTCACCCAATTTAGTATCACGTACTTCTAATTCATATTCATCAATGTGAACCGATGTAAACCAGTCTTCACGTACTACTTTTTCGTTAATAACAATGGCATCTTCAAAGTTGTAGCCCTTCCAAGGCATGAATGCAACTTGTAAGTTTCTACCCAAAGCTAGCTCACCATCTTTGGTTGCATAACCTTCGGTTAAGAAATCTCCTTTTGTAACTTTCTGACCTTTTTTTACAGCAGGACGTAAGTTGATACAAGTAGCTTGGTTGGTTTTAATAAACTTGGTAAGCTTATAAATTTTTAAATCTTCTTCAAAGCTTATTAAGCGGTCTTCATCGTTTCTATCATAGCGTACATGAATTTCGTTTGCATCTACAAATTCTACAATTCCTTTGCCTTCAGCATGCAATTGAATACGAGCATCACGTGCAGCTTTACCTTCTAAACCAGTACCTACAATTGGGTTTTCTGGTCTAATTAATGGTACAGCTTGGCGTTGCATGTTGCTTCCCATCAAGGCACGGTTGGCATCATCATGCTCTAAGAAAGGAATGAGAGAAGCACTCAAACCAACAATTTGGTTAGGTGCAACGTCCATGTATTCTACATCTTCTTTATCAAGTATCGGGAAATCGCCAGTTTGACGGCTGATGATTTTATCTTCAACAAAATTTCCTTTTTCGTCTACTATAGAGTTACTCTGTGCAATTTTTGCTTCATCTTCTTCTTCAGCACTTAAAAAGAATAGTTCTTTTAAGTTTACTTTAGAATTGGTTACTTTACGATAAGGTGTTTCTATAAAGCCCATATCGTTAATAGCAGCATGTACACAAAGGGTAGAAATCAAACCAATGTTTGGTCCTTCTGGTGTTTCGATAGTACACAAACGACCGTAGTGGCTATAGTGTACGTCACGAACCTCAAAACCTGCACGTTCTCTGCTCAAACCTCCTGGTCCTAATGCTGAGATACGACGTTTGTGCGTAATTTCTGATAAAGGATTGGTTTGATCTAAGAATTGAGATAGCTGAGATGTACCAAAGAATGAGTTGATAACAGAAGACAATGTTCTGGCGTTAATCAAATCTACTGGCGTAAATACCTCGTTATCACGTACGTTCATACGCTCACGAATGGTACGAGCCATACGAGCTAAACCAACACCAAATTGTGCATACAACTGTTCGCCCACTGTACGTACACGACGGTTGCTCAAATGATCAATATCATCAATCTCAGCCTTGCCATTGGTTAAACGGACAAGGTATTTAATGATTTCAATAATATCTTGTTTGGTTAATACCTTTTTAGTTAAAGGATATTCCAATTCAAGCTTACGGTTAATCTTATAACGGCCTACTTCTCCTAAATCATAACGTTTATCAGAGAAGAATAATTTATCGATAATACCACGTGCAGTTTCGTTATCTGGAGCATCAGCACCACGCAATTGGCGATAGATGTGCTGCACAGCTTCTAACTCACTGTTAGAGGTATCTTTATTTAATGTATTGTAAATAATGGCATAATCTCCACCTACATCTTCTTTTTGTATGAAAACGCTTTTAACTTCCATTTCTATAATAGTAGCAATGCCTTCTTCATCCAAAATACTATCACGTTCCATCACAATTTCGTTACGCTCAATGCTTACTACTTCACCAGTATCTTCATCAACAAAATCCTCTACCCAAGTTCTTAAAACACGAGCAGCTAATTTTTTGCCAAGGAATTTTTCTAATTCTTTCTTTTCACCAAGTACTTCATCAGCCATTCCAAATAATTCAAGAATGTCTTTATCAGTTTCAAAACCTATAGAACGTAAAAGGGTAGTTACTGGGAATTTTTTCTTACGATCGATGTAAGCGTACATTACATTATTAATGTCTGTAGCAAACTCCATCCAAGCACCTTTAAAAGGAATTACCCTTGCAGAGTAAATCTTAGTACCGTTAGGGTGAACAGATTGACCAAAGAACACACCTGGACTACGGTGCAATTGAGATACAACTACACGCTCAGCACCATTTACTACAAATGTACCACGGGGTGTCATATAAGGAATGTTTCCTAAAAAAACATCCTGTACAATGGTTTGGAAATCAACGTGTTCCTCATCGTTACAACTTAAACGAAGCTTGGCTTTTAGAGGTACAGCGTAAGTTAATCCACGCTCCATACACTCATCTATTGAGTATCGTGGCGGATCAATAAAGTAGTCGAGAAATTCCAGTACGAAAATGTTACGGGTGTCAGTGATAGGAAAATTTTCCTTAAACACACGAAACAAACCTTCGTTATTACGCTTATCGGGCGTAGTTTGTAACTGAAAAAACTCTCTGAAAGATTCTAACTGAATGTCGAGCAGGTCAGGTGTTTCAGCGAGGTTTTTGGTTTTACCAAAGCTGATCCTGGGTTTCAAAGTTGTTGTAGACATAGTATTTATAAATCCTTTTTATTGCAATAAATGAACTTCGGGCTGAGAAAATTGGCTCTCTGTTATTGATTTTTAAGTTGTTACGCATTCATGGCCATGAACATAACAACCAAATATTATTTACCTAAAGTTTGAAAGGATTGCAAAAGTAAGGATTGATGATCAACCGAAAAAACAAATTTTAAGCCCTTTTATCCAATGTGGAAAAGAAAGAAATAAAATTGTAGAATTACTAAGCATGAGATACTTTTATTAAACGTTCAAATATGAACTGGCTAAAAGCATAATTACTCAAAATGAGTAATTTATTCCTCACAGGATGTATTCCAAGTAAAATTTTTAATCGAAACATGGCTACCAGCAATAGTTTTTTAGTTGGTATAGTTTTCCCTTTTCTTTAAGCATGACCCTTAATACAAAAACGATATTGTTAATATTATTGGCGGGTGTATTTACCATTTCGTGTAATACTCCAAGCAAATCCCCAGACCTGCCAACGCCGAAAGAATATAATTTAAATACACCTAGGCTTACGAAACTATCTTTAGAATTAGATGAAATTTCTGGTATTAGTTTCTATGAAAAAGACAGCTCAATCTTTGCTATTTGTGATGACAAAAAAGCAATTTTTAAAATTAATCCCAATCTCTCCATTACTAAGTGGAAACTAGATGTAGGGAAAGACATTGAAGATTTGGTACGCATTGATAGTACATTTTACGTAATGCAAAGCAATGGAGATATTATTAAAGTAAGATTTGAAAAAGAAACGCCGATTACAGATCAGTTTCTTTTTACCGAAGGTGCAGATAACGAATTTGAAGC
This sequence comes from Chitinophagaceae bacterium, assembly GCA_043776595.1. GTDB lineage: Bacteria > Bacteroidota > Bacteroidia > Chitinophagales > Chitinophagaceae > UBA1930. Next base: position 6,304 of record JAYVRD010000202.1, read on the forward strand.
GATGTATTATGACAATGCAAAAAAACAACTGGTGCTAATATGCAAAAATTGCGAACTGGATAAGAAGAAAAGTGTAAGTACTTACTCTTTCAATCCAGCTACAAATACTTTTTCTGATTCTTCCTTTGCTATTAATGTAAAAAGCATTGACAGCTCATTAGGTGTAGAGCATCTGAAGTTTAAACCATCTGCTGCTGCTATTAACCCTATCAACGGGCTACTGTACATTTTATCATCGGTTAATAAGCTTTTGCTAATAACTGATACCGATGGAAATTTTAAAGAGTTATACCCCTTAAACCCAACATTATTTAAGCAACCTGAAGGTATTGCTTTTAAGCAAAATGGCGATATGATTATTTCTAATGAATCTCACAAAATAGGTACAGCCAACCTACTTTCTTTTAAATATCAACCTACCACCAAATAAAATTTACAACGCTTTTTTATGCAAAAAATATTTTTAATCCTTTCGTTTTTTTTTGGCATAGGTAGCTATGCACAAACCAGCATAGTAAAAAAAACAACCGATTCTTTACAAACAAGAGTGGTATTAATTGGGGATGCTGGATCATTAATTAAAGGGAGCCCTTCAGTTTTAAATTCTGTAAAACGTCAATTTCCATTTGATGAAAAAACGGTGGTTGTTTTTTTAGGTGATAATTTATACACCTATGGCTTACCAGATGAAAATTCTATCAACTATTACAATATTAAATCAGCATTAGATTCTCAAATTCATTTAATAAATGGTACAAAAGCTAGGGCTATCATGATACCAGGAAATCATGACTGGGCAAATGGTGCTATACAAGGTTTTGAAAACGTAGTTAGGCAACAGCAATATGTAGATAATGCTGGTAATGAACGTATGAGTTACTTTCCTAAAAATGGCTGCCCAGGCCCAGTAGAAATAAAATTGAGTAAGGATGTATTATTAATAGCAATGGATAGCCAATGGTGGCTGCATATTCATGACAAGCCAGGTATAGAATCGGACTGTGAAAGTAAAACCGAAGAAGAGGTTATTGACCAATTAAAAGATATTATAAATAAAAACTACGACAAGCTGATCATACTTGCAACGCACCATCCATTTAAAAGTAATGGCCCTCATGGTGGCTATTATACTTGGAAGCAACATATTTTTCCATTTACCGATTTGAATAAAAAACTATACATACCATTACCTTTTATTGGTTCTATTTATCCTATTACAAGAAGTGTTTTTGGCTCTCACCAAGATATTAGCCACCCTAAGTATGCTAATATGATTAATAAGATTATGAGTGCCGTAAAAACGCACCCAAATGTAATAATGGTTGCTGGGCACGAACACAATTTGCAATACATAAAGGATAGTAACTACAATTATATTGTTAGCGGAAGTGGTTGCAAAGAAAATCGAGTATCGCCATCAAAAAAAGCAGAGTTTGGTAAGCAAGCACTAGGCTTTGCAACACTTGAAGTATATAAAAATAAATCTGTTGATCTAAGCTTTTTTACTTTAGATAATACTAAACATGATTCATTATCGCAAGATTATAGTAAAAAAATTCTAGACTTTAGTAAGCTCCCAAAAATTGAAGTAAAGGATACTGTTACAGCTACCTACATTTATAAAAATTATGTTACCGCACCAGCAAGCAACCAATACAAAAAAGAAAAATGGTTTAAGCGTTTTATTAATGGTAGTAACTATAGAGCTGAATGGAGCGAACCCATAACACTCAAAGTATTTAATATTAATAAAGAAAAGGGTGGTTTTAAAATTCAAGGTATTGGGGGTGGACACCAATCCACTTCTTTAAAATTAATTGATAAAAAGGGAAAAGAATGGGTACTACGTACAGTAGATAAAGATCCTGAAAAAGCTATCCCTGATAATCTAAGAAACTCATTTGTTTCGTCAATTGTAAGCGATATGATTTCTGCATCGCATCCATATGCAGCCATTACTACTACATCTATTGCTGCCGCAGCAGGCATAATAGAACCTACGAGAGAATACTTTTTTGTACCGGAAGATAAATCTCTTGGCTATTACTTACCTCTTTTTGCTAACAAAGTTTGCATGCTAGAAGCTAAGGATGCCAATGATGAAGATGATAATAAAAGTACATTTAAGCTAATGAATAAAATGCGTGAAAACAATAATACTACTATTGATCAAGCTTCTGTTTTAAACGCAAGGCTTCTGGATATGCTTTTAGGAGATTGGGATAGACACTTTGACCAATGGCGATGGGGGATAAATGATACTGGAAAAGGGAAAACGTATTATGCAATGCCTAAAGATAGAGACCAAGCCTTCTTTAATTCTGAAGGATGGCTGGTAAAATTAATTGGCGGCAAACTACCTTTTGTAAAAGGATTTAAATACAACTTAAATACACTAAGCCAATTAAATGTTGCTGCTAAAGATTTTGATAGGATATTTTTAAACAGTATTACCAAACAAGTTTGGGATAGCATTACAGTTTCGTTTTTAAATAATGTAACAGACGATGTTATTAGAAATTCAATTAAAAAACTACCCCCAGAAATTTATAAAATAAGAGGAGAAGAAATTGCTGCTAAATTGATAAATAGAAAAACGCAGTTGCAAAAAAAATCACTAGCTTATTACAACTTTATTAGTAAAGAAGTAACAGTAACAGGTAGCAATCAAAATGAATTATTTAAGGTTACAAAAAATAAGAATGGAAATATAACGCTTACTGGTTATGCACTAGATAAAAAAGACGGAGATAGTAATTTTATTATTTATCAAAGAGAATTTGTAGCAAAAGAAACTAAAGAAATAAGGGTATTTGGTTTTAATGGTAATGATAGATTTGTGATAGATAGCAATGTATCTACTAAAATAAAAGTAAGATTTATTGGAGGTAAAGGCAACGATACATTTGCAATTAATGGTTCATCGCACACAGAGATTTATGATATTACCACCGAACAGAATTATGAATCTGGCAAGGGTAAACATCGTACACATTTCTCAAGCGACCCAAGCATAAATGCCTATCAAATCAGGTCATTTCAATATCCTCGAAAATCTATTCCAGCACTAAATGTGAGTTATAATGCTGGCGATGGGATAGTTGCAGGATTGGGATTTGTTTTTAGAAATTATAAGTTTAGAAGACAGCCATTCGCCAATGAACATAAATTTGTTTCCCTGTTTGCATTTACCCATCAAGATTTTCAGCTAAAATATAATGGAACATTTAATCAACTTATTGGCAAGTACGATTTATTGGTTAATACCAAATTAAATAACCCTGGTTTTACAAATTTTTTTGGATTAGGCAACGAAACAAAAATTATAGAATCAACAAAATTTTATAGAGCAAGATATAAAACAGCCGACTTGCAAATACTTTTCAGAAATTCTAAATCGGAGTTATTGAATTATTATGCAGGGCCAACCATATTGCACTACTGGAGTAGAATAAAAGACAACAAAGAAACTGTATTAAGTAAACCCATCAATGTTGGTCTAGACACAAATGACGTGTACGGCAAAAAAACTTATGCTGGTACAAAAATTGGATTAGATATAAATAATATTGGTAACGAACAGTTTCCATTAAGAGGTATTAAATGGACTAATTATTTAAGTGTAGAAAAAGGAATAATTGATGCTGATAATATAGTATCGAAATTTGAAAGTAATATGGAGGTATACGCTACTACAAAAATTCCATCGAGAATAACAGGTGTAATAAAATTAGGTGGCGGTAAAATATTCTCCGACTCTACAAAATATTTTCAAGCATTATACTTAGGGCAAGATAACAATCTAAGAGGCTTTAGAAGAAACCGTTATGGTGGAGATGCTTACTTATATGGAAGTTTAGAATTTAGAATTAGAATTTTTAATGGTAGTTCATTTTTATTTCCTGGGCAAGTGGGCATAATTGCCTTTAACGATATCGGTAGAGTTTGGAAGAATGAAGAAAACAGCAGCAAGTGGCATTACGTATATGGAGGTGGCTTATACTATGTACCATTTTATTCAACAATAATTTCGGCAACAATGGGTAAAGGTGAGGATGGTACGATATTTAATATTTCACTTGGCACAAAATTCAACGTAAATTTTTAACATGTAGTTTATGGATAAATCAATTTTAAAATTGGCAGAGCAATATGTACAATCGTTGTATGTAGCCGATGAAACTCAAAACTTACGCTATCACAATTTTAGTCATACTGTGTTTGTGGTAAAACGTATCAATGAAATTGCTGCTCATTACGAGCTCACAGAGCAAGAAACAATAGCATTAAATATTGCTGGCTGGTTTCATGATGTTGGGCATTTATATACAGTACCAGAAGACCATGAACAAAAGAGTAAAGAAATAGCAGAACTATGGCTACGTCAAAATAATGTAGCAGAAGAAACGATAGTTTTAATAACCCAACTTATAGAGAGTACAAAACTATTTTCAAAACCAGAAACTAATTTGCAGAGCATTATTAAAGATGCCGATACCTACAATTTTGGGACAAAAGAATTTAAAAAAACCGATAAGCTTTTAAAGGATGAAATGCGATTGAGAAACTTTACAACAAAGTTAGCCGTATGGAAAGAATCGACAATTGAAATGATGCAGAAACATGAGTACTATACAGAGTATTGCATAAAACTATTAGATGCCACGAAAAGAAAAAACATTCAAAAGCTAAAACTTAAAATAATTGACAGAAATTTTGATAATACAGCCACTAGCCTTTCTTTAAGCCCAGAACAGAACCACACAGGTAAGCAAGCAAAGAAAGACAGCTTTTTATCCAAGGGAATTCAAACAATACTTCGCCTTACATCAGAAAATCACATGAACTTAAGTTCTATGGCAGATAGTAAAGCAAATATTTTAATAAGCGTAAATGCCATTATCATTTCTTTAATTTTATCGGTACTCATAAGAAAAATTGAAGTGGATACTTACCTTATAGTACCTACCATTATTTTCTTGGTAACATCGTTAGCTACTACAGTACTAGCCATTATTGCTACAAGACCTAAAGTAACCAAAGGAAAATTTAGCCATGAAGATGTAATGAATGGGAAAACCAATTTATTATTTTTTGGAAACTTTTATAAAACCACTTTAGAGGAATATAAATGGGGTATGAGTATGATGATGAAAGATGCAAATTATTTATATGGAGGTTTAGTAGATGATATTTACTATTTAGGCGTAGTGCTTGGCAAAAAATATAAGATGCTAAGCATAGCCTATTTCATTTTCATGTTAGGTATCATGCTTTCAGTAATAGCATTTCTTGTGGCTATCTGGCTGCATAAATCAATACCTACAAGTGCATCACAGTTACAAAATGGTTCCCCTTTTTAAGCAATAAAAATGTATAACAACAGAGATATAAGTTGGCTTGGCTTCAATAATCAAGTATTAAAAGAAGCAGATAACAGCAGTATACCCTTGATGGAAAGAATAAATTTTTTATCAATTTTTTCTTCAAATCTAGATGAGTTTTTTAAAGTGCGGTTTCCAGTTATTAGTGCGTATGCAAATCTTACTGATAAATTGAGAAATAAAATAAACCCGCCACCTAACAAAAATTTATTGGAAGATGTACAAACTATTGTAGATGAGCAATTAGAAGCATTTGGAAAAATATTAAATGAGAAAGTAATTCCTGGATTGCAAGACAATAAAATTATTTTATACTATAATAAAATAATTCCAGAGCAATTTATTACAGCATTAGAAGATTATTTTTTTTCTAGGGTCTTATCTTTTATTCAGCCCATTTTTATACAAAAAACTTTATCTGAGGATTTCTTTCCTGAAAGTAATAAGCAGTATTTTTTAGTTTCACTAACCAATGATGCTAATAATATATATACCCATGCTTTTATTAATATTCCATCAGAAAAGCTTGGAAGGTTTCATACAATAGATAGTGAGGATGGTGCTCAACACATTTTTTTTATTGACGATATTATTAGACAAAATTTAAGTTACATTTTTAGTGGCTATCAAGTAAATAGTTGCTTTAGTTTTAAAATTACAAGAGATGCTGATTTAAACTTGAATGAAGAAAATGTAAAAGCTGATATTATTGATGAAATTGAAAAGAAAATTTTACATAGAGTGTACGCCAAGCCTTCAAGATTATTATTTGAAAAAGGAATACCCTTAGCCCTACAAAAGTTATTAGGCGATTCTTTCAACTTATCAGATAGTCAAATTTTCAATGGTGGCAGGTATCATAATTTATCTGATTTGAATTCGCTTCCTATTCAAAATAAGAATTTGAGGTATCTAAAATTTTATCCTCAAAAGCATCATCACCTTCATTCATTTACCAACTTATTTCATCAAATAGAAACAAAGGATATACTACTACACTTTCCCTATCATTCTTACAATCCTGTACTTTCATTTTTCAACCAAGCAGCTATAGATCCTGATGTTAAATCAATTTATGTAACGCTATATAGAATTGCAGCCGATTCTCATATAGCTAATGCACTAATGAGTGCTGCGAAAAATAAAAAAGAAGTAATCGTTTTTGTAGAGCTAATGGCAAGGTTTGATGAAGCCAATAATATACTTTGGAGTAAAGCAATGAAACGTGCAGGCGTAAAAATTGTGTATAGTATTCCTGGAATAAAAGTTCATTCAAAAATTGCTTTAGTAAAAAATAAAAATGGAAGTGTAGAAAAGAAATATGCTTACATAGGTACTGGTAATTTTAATGAAACTACTGCTCGCTTTTATACAGATCATGCACTACTTACAACCAATAAAGATATTACCAACGATCTTGAGATTTTATTTGCATCCCTATCAAAAAAAATAAAACCAGAGAAAAAATTAGGTAAAAAATTCCATCGCCTTTTGGTAAGTCAAAATAACCTGGTAGAAGAATTTGAAAAAGAAATCAATAACCAAATACATCGTTGCAAAAAAGGTTTAAATGCAAGTATAAAAATAAAGCTCAATAATTTAGAAGATATTGGTATGATTAATTTATTGTATAAAGCATCGCAAGCTGGTGTAACTATTCAATTAATTGTAAGAAGTATTTGTTGCTTGCAGCCAGGCATAACAGCCATCAGTAACAATATTAGGGTTAAAAGGATTGTAGATCGTTTCTTAGAACATAGTCGCATTTTTATTTTTGAATCTGATAACAACAACAAAGTATTTATTGGCTCCTCGGATTGGATGAGTAGAAATTTATACAAAAGAATTGAAGTAGTTACTCCCATTTTAGATACTTCGCTAGCAAAAGAATTAGAAGATTATTTTGACATTCAATGGCAAGATGAATATAAAGCTATTGAGTTATCTGAAAATCTTCAGCCGATTATTAATGGCACTTATACTGACAATATACAAACTGCCCAACAAAAAATTCATGCTTTACTAAGCAATAAATTATGAGGTTTACAAAAAAATATTTTAGTGGTTTTAGTTATATTACTGCTTACGTTTTAAACTGGGTTATTGTAGCTACACTGCTACTAACCTTTATGGATGTATATGTTATTTACCGGTGGCTTATGCAAACTGCTTACTTAAAAGAAGCGGGTCATTTAAGTAAATCACTAATTGTTTTTGTGTGGTTATCCATTTCTATTATCATCAATGCTTTTCTAAATATTTTCTTGTTCTACCGTCTAATCAACATCAGCGAAAAAAAACATCCTTTACTGGCAAGAATTAGCACCGTAGTTATGTATATAGGTTTAATAGCAATACTTGTGTTTGTTAGATATTTTATCATTAACGAAATAATAACCAACCATATTACTAATAGTTTGTTGCCACAAAAACCTATGTACCTTATTAAAGAAGGTTCTGTTATCGATTTTACAATTATAAAATGCTTACTGATTTTAATAATACAATTAAGCTATCAAGTGGGCAAAAAATATACACCAGGTTTTTTTATTAGTGTTGTTTTAGGCAGGTATAGCAATCCACGTATCGAGCAAAGAATAATTATGTTTATAGACTTAAAAGATAGTACCCCTATTTCGGAAAAGCTAGGGCACCAAAAATATTTTTTATTTATAAGAGAGTTTATTAATGACATTTCTAAAGCAGCTTTACTAAACAGAGCCGATATTTATCAGTATGTGGGTGATGAAGTAATTGTAACCTGGCCAAAACAAAAAAAGAATAACGACAAGTGCATAAAAACACTCATTTTATGTACCAAGCACTTACACACCAAAGGCAATTATTATAGAACAGAGTTTGGCATAATGCCCGAATTTAGAGTTGGTATTCATGTAGGAGAAATTACTGTTGGCGAAATTGGATTACTTAAAAAAGATATAGCCATGAGTGGCGAAGCCATGAATACTGCAGCAAGAATTAGAAGTGCTTGCAGCGAATTAAATCAAAAGTATATTGTTTCTAAAGACTATTTTGATTATACCAATCTTAAAGAATGGCAGGGAAGTGATTTGGGTGAAGTGCCATTAAAAGGTTTAGAAAAAAAGCAAATAATATTGTACGCTTTAAAAATGTAATTAAAACTTATTTTTTATACTACGTATCAACGCTTCATAGCACTACACAATTTAACATGTGCGACGCAACCGCTGCCTAATTTGTGTTTTGCTGCTGGCTACAAAAGCAAAACCCCGCCAAAAATGGCAGGGTTTTAATGTATTAGAGAAGTACAATTATTTTACTTCAACTTCAGCACCAGCTTCTTTTAATTTAGCTGCTACTTCTTCGGCTTCTGCTTTGCTTACACCTTCTTTCACTGCTTTTGGTGCACCATCAACTAAGTCTTTGGCTTCTTTCAAACCTAAGCCTGTTAATTCTTTTACGATTTTAACAACGCCTAATTTGCTAGGTCCGCCACTTACTAAAACTACATCAAAAGAAGTTTTTTCTTCTACTGTAGCAGCACCATCGCCACCACCTGCAGCTACTACAACTGCAGCAGCAGCTGGCTCAATGCCATACTCACTTTTAAGTACATCTGCTAATTCTTGTACATCTTTTACTGTTAAGCCAACTAATTGTTCGGCTAATGCTTTAATATCTGCCATTTTTTTACGTTTTAACCGCTTTCAAAGTTTTACACTCCAGCGGATGGTTATAAAATTTTGCCACATTTTAACCTCAGTGGCATTGGTTATTTATTTTACTAAGAATAATACACTTCTTAATGTTTATTCAGCAGCTGGTGCATCTGTTGTTGGTGTTTCGGCAACTACTGGTGCTTCTTCAACAGCTGGAGCAGCAACTTCTTCTGTAGTAGCAGCAACAACTGGTGCTACTTGTTCAGCAGCTGCAGGTGCAGTTTCTACGCCAGCAGCTTTTTGCTCGTGGTGGTGCAATAAAGCAGCAATAACACGTTTAGCAGGGCTTTGTAGCAATCCAATTACTTCACCAATCAATTCGTTTTTAGTTTTGATTTGTGTAAGGGCTTTCAATTGGTCGTTACCGCTGTAAATATCTCCATTGATAAACGCAGCTTTTAAAACTGGCTTTTCGTTATTGTTTGCCTTGCGAAAAGACGAGATAATTAATGCTGGTTCTTTAGGATTTTCGCTAAACAACAATGCAGTTACATTGTGTAAAGAATCATAAACGCCAGCATACTTTTCTGTATCTAAATTTTCTAACGCCTTTTTTATTAAGGTGTTTTTGGCTACTTTCATTTCTACTTGTTTATCAAAACAAGCTTTGCGAAGTTTACCTACTTGTGCTACGGTTAAAGATTCTGTATCTGTAACGTAGAAGTTATTGTATTGACTGAACTTCTCTTTTAGAACTTCAATCACTTCATTTTTTTGTACTTTAGTCATAACTAATGTTTTTTAGTAAACCCGTTTCATTGTTCTTTTACAGAACTCCACAGGATTAGTTAGATAATGGTTTTGTGTCTAATGTGATGCCTGGGCTCATGCTACTTGCCATGCTTACAGCTTTTAGGTAGGTACCTTTTGCAGCAGAAGGTTTTAATCTGTTAATAGCATTGATTAATTCAGCACTATTCTCAGCAATTTTTTCTGCGGTAAAAGATATACGACCAATGGAAGCGTGAACGATACCTGCTTTATCTACTTTAAAAGCAATTTTACCGCCTTTTACTTCATTTACAGCAGCAGCAACATCGTTGGTTACTGTACCTGTTTTAGGGTTAGGCATTAAGTTACGTGGTCCTAATACTTTACCTAATTTACCAATTTTTGGCATTACAGCAGGTGTAGCTATAATTACATCTATATCTACCCATCCGCCTTCAATTTTAGTAATAAATTCATCTAAACCTACAAAGTCTGCTCCAGCTTCTTTTGCTGCAGCTTCTTTATCGGGTGTACATAGCACCAATACTTTTTTAGTTTTACCAGTACCATGTGGTAAGCTTACTGTTCCACGTACTTGTTGATCTGCCTTTTTAGGGTCAACACCTAAGCGTATGTGTAGGTCAACAGAGCTATCGAATTTGGTACAGTTAATTTCTTTTACAAGTGTAGAAGCTTCCTTAAGGGTATATGCTTTATTGGCATCCACCTTAGTATTAGCAACTTTTCTTTTTTTAGTCAAAGACATTGTTTTTAATTTTTAAGGTGAATAATTAATTTTTTTTCCAAGGGGCATTGCCATCTACAGTCAATCCCAAACTTCTTGCTGTGCCAGCTACCATTTTCATAGCACTTTCTTTAGTAAAGCAGTTCATATCGGGCATTTTATCTAAAGCAATAGCTTCAATTTGCTCCCAATTTACTTTACCAAGTTTTGCTCGGTTACTTTCTTTACTACCTTTTTGAATTTTTGCAGCTTCCATTAATTGGATAGCGGCTGGTGCAGTTTTAATAACAAAGTCAAAAGACTTGTCAGTATACACAGTAATTAAAACAGGAACAACTTTTCCCATTTTGTCTTGAGTTCTTGCATTAAATTGTTTGCAGAACTCCATAATGTTTACACCCTTAGAACCAAGGGCTGGACCTACTGGAGGAGCAGGATTGGCTTGACCGCCTTTCACTTGCAACTTCACAAATCCGGAGATTTCTTTCGCCATTGTTTACGATTTAATTGGTAATAGCGTTATGCCCTAGAGCATAACTCCCAAATATCATCTTTCGTAGATGATTTTCAATCATTCTTAATTGTAAAGAACTTTTTGGGATGGCAAAAGTAGGGTTATCAGCCTTACCAGCCAAGATTTTTATAAAGAAAATCTCCAATAGTTAGAGGATTTTAGAAGGAATATTTATGTTGCCAGCTGTAGAAACCCCAATTAAGCTGCGGTTGCGTCGCACATGTAGAACGATAGAATAAGAATTGAACTTTTTTGTAGACTTGGAGAGTTGAAAGAAATTTTCAACTCTGTCTTTTATAAAATGCAACTTTTAATACATCATCTATTTCTAATAAACACAAAACTGCCTGATACTTTTCGGCAGTTTCTTAATACTCATGTAAGATATAGCACAGAAAATTTCAGGCAGCTTATGATTATTCAATAAAACTTATAATACTAAGATACCTTTTGCTGCTATTATAATTTCATTTTTAGGTTCAGTAATTGCATCAATTTCTGCTTTGGTTTTACCAGCATCTTCTGCATAATGCTTTAGCATTTCTACAGTAGTTGTTTTTTGTTCTGCAGTTCCATCAATAATTACTGTTTTACCATTTAACACCATTGGTACTAAAAATTTATGGTCTTTCATTTTTACCATTACGTTACCATTAACACCTTGCACTTTTATCCAACATCCTTCTTTACTGCAAACTTCTGTAACTACTGCTTTTAATTTTACTTCAGCTTTTTTCTCTGGTTTATTAGCCATAATCATTACCAATTGCTGTGGCGTTATTGGCTTTGTAGCTTCTACTTTTTCACCAAAGTTTGCACCAGATTCTGCTGGTACATTGGGTGGTTGTGCATGTAGAGTACAAATGGTAAATACGAATGCGGCAAGTAGCATTAATCGTTTCATAATTAAATATTTTTTCAAAAGTAAGGAGTTCTATACAAAAGCTACTCTTGTTTTGTATATTCGTTACAATAAATGAAGGCTTTAATAAAATTACCAATACCTATTTCCCTCGCCAACATAATACTGGTGCTGTTTTTTTTTGCATGCCAGCCTAAAGTTAATAATACAAAATCAACTGAACAGCTAAAAGTTGACAGCAAATTAAAAAATTTAAAAATACGCTCATACAGTCAACCAGACAGTGTACTATCGGCATGCCAAAAGTTATTAGCTCAGTCTAAAGATATACAGTACATCGATGGGCAGGCTAGTTGCTTAGCAATACTTAGTAGCATACAAAGCCTTAATGGCAATTACGATAGTTCTATTGTCCTTGCCAAACAGGCACTTGAAATAGTTGATTCAACAAAAAATCCAAAACAGGTAGCCGAATTAATGAATGAAATGGGCATATGCTACGATTATAAATCGGACTACAAAAAAGCATTAGACAATTATAATAAGGCTTTATTTTTTTTTGATGCCGCAAAGGATAGCAATGGGTTAGTAAGGGTAAAAAACAATATTGGTCTTATTTACCAAAACGCTAAAGATTTTAAACGAGCTAAAATATATTTTGAAGAATGTTTGACTATGTCAAAAGAAAAAAAATATCCCGACCAAGAAATGATGGCTTTAAGTAATTTGGCAGCAGTAGAAAATGAAATAGGAGAATCGTATTTGGCATTGGGGCATTTTAAACAAGTATTGGAAAATGATGTAGCTACTGGGAATGAAACATACATTTCTTATTCTTACAACAATATAGCAGAAGCCTATAAACAGTTAAGGCAATTTGATAGTGCTGAGCATTACTACAAACATTCGATAGCATTAAAGGAAAAATTAAATGCTCAAGTGGCATTGCTTAACTCTTACAAAGCCTATGCAGATATGCTAATAGAACAAAATAAATTACTAGATGCAGCAATTTATTTAGATAAAGCTTTTATCATAGCTAAAAAAGCAGGAACGAAAGATTATTTACAAGCTTGCTATCAATTACAAGCCAAACTTGCAGAAAAAAATAAAGATTATAAAAAAGCTTTAGAGGCTACCACCCTATCTTCTTCTTTAAAAGATTCTATTGCTAACGCAAAATTTAAAACCGAACTAGTAGCTAAAGAAAAAGATTTTGAACTCAATCTTAAAAACATAGAAATACAAAAAGAAAAAAAGGAGGTTGTAAGGGTTAAATCGCAACGTATTATTTTTTTAGTTGGTCTAGGCTTATTTGCATTTTTATCAGCGTCTTTATTAGTATTATTTCGAAAACAAAAAAAATTAAACCGGCTACAATTAATACAGCAACAAAAATTAGAAGTTTATAATAAACAACTTACCGAACAAAAATTGAAAATTGAAGAAGGATTGGAAACAAAAAATAAGTTTCTCTCCTTCATGGCACACGAAATAAGAAATCCATTGAGTGGTATCATGGGCTTAACAGACTTATTAATTGATAGCAACCCCACAGAAGTACAAAATGAATATTTAGATTACTTACGCAAATCTTCAAGCAATTTATTGCAACTGCTAAATGAAGTGTTGGATTATCAAAAATTGGTTTCGGGGAAAATGGAATTAAATAAAGTGAAGTTTTCTTTAAAAGATGTTGTACTCCAAACACATTTTTTATACAGTGCCTCTATCAAAGAAAAGAATCTATTGTTTCAGCTAAATTATGATGAAAAAATTCCTGTTGTACTATCTGGCGACCCTATAAGACTTACTCAAATAATTGGCAACCTCATAAACAATGCCATCAAATTCACACCAAGAAATGGAATTGTTACTGTCAATATTTTATTGAAAGAAGCAGGGACTAATGCGGTGAAGATTTACTTTGCAATAAGCGATACTGGAACTGGTATAGATAAAGAGGATCAAGAAAAGATTTTTGATTTGTACCAACAAGCTAAACCTAATGTAGGTAAAAATGGTACCGGGCTTGGGCTTAATATTGTAAAAAATTTGCTGGATTTAATGAATAGCAAAATACACCTTAAAAGTGAGGAAGACAAAGGTTCTACTTTTAGTTTTGTTATTATTTTTGAAGTACGAGAATAAAAAAAATTATTTAAAGCTATCTTAGTTTCTATATCAAAGCTTAATAGTAATACATAGCCAAACATGTGCGACGCAACTGCAGCTAAATGCCTATTCTGCTGTTGATTTACAAAAAGAAAATCCCAAAGCATTACTACTTTGGGATTTTTATTACAATTTATTTTACTGTTCCAATTAATTCAATTTCTCTACCTGCATATAACTCAACTCAACAGGTGTGCTACGTCCAAATATCTTTACAACTACTTTTAATTTTTTCTTCTCGTCATTCACTTCTTCAATAACGCCATTAAAGTCGTTAAATGGTCCTTCAATTATTTTAATGGTTTCGCCAATAATAAATGGTTCACTAATGGTTACACCCATATCGTTCATCTCATCTACTTTACCTAGCATTTTGTTTACTTCGCTTTTACGCAGAGAAATAATATTGCCTTTACTTCCTTTACCATCGGTTAAAAAGTGCATGATGTTGGTAATGTTGCTTATATGCTGTACCATATCATCAGTTAATTTCCCTTCGAAAACTTCTAAAAATAAGTAACCAGGATACAAATTCTTTTCCCTCATTACTTTTTTACCAGCCTGTACTTTGTACACTTTTTCCATAGGCAAGAAAACCTGCTTAATAGTTTCTGTCCACCCACTACGTGCAATGTCTTTATCTAAATATTCTTTTACGCCACGCTCTTTACCACTAACTACACGTAACGCATAATATTTGGTTTCTTTTTCCTCTACGGCTGCTACTGTTGCCACTGCTTCTTCAGACATTGTTGGGTTACTTAAATAGTGAATAAATCAAGGTAAGCAATTGGTTACTACCAAAGTCCATTACCCAAACCATAGCTGTGATAATGATAGTAGCAATTAGTACAATTACTGTACTTTGTTGCAACTGCATCCATGTAGGCCAGGTTACTTTTTCTACCAATTCACGGTAGCTTTCTCTAAAGTAAGTCGAAATCTTGTTCATTTTTAAAACTATTTGAAGTTTAAAGCTTGAAGTTGTTGGTTTATAACCTTAAACTTTAGGCCTTATACATTTGAACTAAAAGTTAGCACGGGCACTAGGATTCGAACCCAGATCAAAAGTTTTGGAGACTCGTATGCTACCGTTGCACCATGCCCGTAAAAAAGCCTCCCAAATCCCTTAAATAGAGAGATTTACAAAAGGCTAATATTTAAAGAACTTTTAAAATAGCAAAGTACCTAAGCTTACCGCCTAAGTACTTTGCTAAGTTATGGAAAAAGCTTCCGCAAAGTCCCCCATCGGAGGATTTAGGGGCTTTTATTTTACAATCTCAGTTACCTGACCAGCACCTACTGTACGTCCACCTTCACGAATAGCGAATTTCAAACCTTTTTCCATTGCAATTGGGCTCAAAAGATCCACGGTGATTGTTAAGTTATCGCCTGGCATTACCATTTCTGTTCCTGTTGGTAAGGTTATTTCACCTGTTACATCAGTTGTACGGAAATAGAATTGTGGACGATATTTGTTAAAGAATGGAGTATGACGACCACCTTCCTCTTTAGAAAGTACGTAAACTTCAGCCTTACATTTTTTATGTGGAGTTACAGATTTTGGAGCACATATTACCATACCTCTGCGTATCATTGTTTTATCAATACCACGTAATAATAAACCTGC
>JAYVRD010000203.1:0-5686 GCA_043776595.1 Chitinophagaceae bacterium
GAAAAGTCAAAAAGTCCTCTGTAATCAAAAAATGTACATAGTCAGTCATGTTACTTCCCACAGGAATAGGAATGTAAATATCATTAAAAGCCTTTCGATACTTTAGACCAAACCCGCCGCTCGAATGCTTACTAAAAAGTCTTTCATATTGTCCGCCAAAGACAACATTCCAGCTAGTATGAGTGGCTTTTGTCGCATCAATATTAACTGCTTCTGAATACTTCGCTATATTTTCTACTTGAAACACAATCCCAAATTCGTTTTTCTTTTGACTATATCCTTCATTGGAGATGATTAACAAAATAAACAGAAAAAGTTTTGTAGTTATTTTCATAAGGTAGTTATAATTAAGGTTACGTACAACTCAAAAATATACGCAACTGCTTTTAAGTTTCGGCAATACAATTTTACAATTTTATACCCAAACCTATGCTACGATAAAAGCCCAATAGATATTCTTCAGCTAAACATGTGCGACGCAACCGCAGCTAAATAATACTATAAAAGCTGGCTACAAAAAAAATTAATAATTCTGCCCAACGGGTACTTTATAAATTCGGTTTCTTTGAAATTTTTGGAAGGCTTCATTGTCTATTGGGTGATTAGTAAGCCAGTTTTGATAAGTTGCTGTACCACTTGCTGCACCAAATAGCCATTGGTTATAAGCTTCAAAAATACCTTCTCGTAATAACTGTTGTTGGTGCTCAAACAAACGTACAGGAAACTGTGCATCAAATTTATGATACCAGTCTAAAACAAACCTTACACGTATAGCTAGCAAGGCTTCTGGCGTAATACCATTGGCTGCAATGCTGCTTTGTTTATTAAAAGTTTCTGCCAAGGCTTTGGCAAAGGGAGTAGCATTTTTATTGTATGTTGCGTAGGCTTTCACAATATCAGTTTCGGCAAATAATTTTTTGTATTGCTCTAGCAAAATATTTTTCATTTCGGTAGAGCGTCCTGTAAAACTTTCTAGGTTTAAAAAATTTTCGCCATAAAATACAGCCATTATATTATCTCCTCTTTCTGCATAGTATTTAGCCGTATAATAATAGTTGCCCGAATAATTGGGATCGGTTTTTATACCTTCTCTAAATTGTACAATTGCTTCGTTAATGGTTTTTCCATCGCTGCCTAAAAGTTCGCCTAATTCGTAATGCAGTACACCGCTATTGGGGAAACGTTTTAAACCACGGTCGTACCATTTTTTACACTCTTTATAGTCTGACATGGCTTTGTAACAAGAACCTAAAATTTGATAACATTGTGCATCTGCATCTTCTCTGTCAATAATACTTTTGCTTACTAGCATGCTTTTGGTATAATCTTTTTGCATGAGGGCAACAAAGGCTTGGTCTTTTAGAATTTCAATATTCTTAGGATCTTTTTCTACAGCACGTGTAATAACCAATGTTGCATTTTCCCAATCGCCTTGGCGTATAAATGCCTTAGCAGTTTCGTGTAAGGTTTTAGCATCTTCGGTGTCTGGTTGTGCAAAAACTGCAACAGAAGCCAGCATGAATAAGCATAGAAGCAATTGTTTCATAGAATGGGTATTTACTATTCGTAAATCAAATGTGTAAGTAATCCATCTCTTAGCTTTGGTTCAAACCAAGTGCTTTTGGGTGGCATTACATTTCCACTATCTGCAATATCGAACAATTGAGTGATAGTAACAGGATACAAACTAAAAGCAGCAGCCATTTCGCCACTATTCACTCTTTTTTCAAGCTCTGCCAATCCTCTAATGCCACCTACAAAGTCTATACGTTTATCGGTACGTTGATCTTTAATGCCTAGTATAGGTTCTAAAATATTGTTAGATAGAATGGTGATGTCTAAAATACCAATAGGGTCGTTGGTGAATGTTCCTTTTTTAGCTACTAGCTTATACCAATTGTTGCTGATGTACAAACCAAATTCATGCAGTTGGGTTGGTTTAAACGCTTCTGGGCCTCTTAATTCAACAGTAAAATGTAGAGCCATTTTTTCTAAAAAATCTTGAGTACTTAACCCGTTTAGGTCTTTTACCAATCGGTTGTAATCCATAATATGCAACTGGTTGGCAGGAAACAAAGTGGTTAAAAAATAGTTGCTTCCTTCCGTGGCATCTTCACCTAAAGCTTTACGCACTTTGGCAGCAGATGCTGCACGATGATGCCCATCTGCAATATAGGTACAGGGTATTTTTTGGGCAAACAAAGTTTCAATTTGTTGTACCGCATCGTTATCATTTACTACCCAAACGGTATGTTGTATATCATCATCAGCTACAAAATCATAAATAGGACTGCGGTTGGTTTTCCAGTTTTCTATTAGGGTGTCAATTTCTGTATGATTGCGGTAGGCTAAAAAAACATTGCCCGTTTGGGCACCTGTGGTTTTAATGTGGTTTATTCTGTCTTGTTCTTTTTCTGGTCGGGTAAATTCATGTTTTTTAATAATATCGTTTTCGTAATCATTCACACTACTTACAGCTACTAAACCAGTTTGTGCCTTTCCATTCATTATTAATTGATAAATATAGTAGCAGGCTTTTGTATCTCTAAACAATACATCACGTTTTCTAAAGGCAGTTAAGTTTTCTTTAGCTGCATCATATACTTGTTGGCTATGAATATCTACTGTTTCATCTAAGCTAATTTCACTTTTGGTAATGTATAAAAAAGAGTGTGTATTACCCTGAGCTTCAATTTTTGCTTCGGCACTATTGAGTACATCGTAAGGACGGCTTGCTACTTGTTTGGCAAACTGAGGTTCGGGTCGTAATGCTTTAAAAGGTTTAATAACAGCCATGGTTCAATTTTAGTTTCAAAAAATTTATCCGTTCTTTTCTGCAAAATTTTTCATTAAATCACAAATTGCTTGTACACTTTCTAGGGCAAGTGCATTGTACATGCTTACTCTTATACCCCCAACAGTGCGGTATCCTTTTACACCAATCATGCCATTTGCTTTGCATTCCTCTAAAAACTTGTTTTGCAGTGCTTCATCTTCAATAAAAAATACAGCATTCATTTTACTTCTGTCTTCTTGGGCTATCGGGCAATTAAACAATGGCAAGGCATCAATGGTAGAATAAAGTAGGCTAGATTTTTCGTTAGCCCTGCGTTCCATTTCTTTCAAGCCGCCTTCTTTCTTTATCCACCGTAGTGTAAGCATGGCCACATAAATAGCAAAAACGGGAGGCGTGTTTAGCAAACTATCTGCTTCTATATGGTTTCTATAATCCATAATAGCTGGAATTTTTCTTTGCACTTTACCTAATATATCTTTTCTTATCACCAATAGATTTACACCAGCAGCACCCATATTTTTTTGTGCACCAGCATAAATGAGTGCAAAGTTTTTAAAGTTGATTTTACGGCTAAAAATATCGCTGCTCATATCTGCCACCAAGGGTGTATTGGTTGTGGGTAAAGTATGCCATTGTGTACCTTCTACAGTATTGTTGGTGGTTATATGTAAGTATTTACTAGTAGATGGCACTTCAAAATCTTTTGGTATATATGTATGGTTTTTAGCTTTTGAAGAAGCCACTACATTTACATTGCCAAACAAACTAGCTTCTTTAATAGCTTTGCTGCCCCATATACCATTATCGCAATAAGCTGCTGTTTCGCCATCATCTAATAGGTTCATGGGTATTTGCATAAACTGGGTAGTAGCCCCACCATGCAAAAACAATACTTCGTGTTCATCGCCTAATTGCATTAGTTCTTTCACCAAAGCCTTTGCTTCTTCTATAACTTCTGCAAACCATGGGGTGCGATGACCAATTTCTAAAATAGATAAACCGATACCATTAAAGTTAATAATAGCTTTAGCTGCTTGTTCTAATACTTCTTGAGGAAGAATGGAAGGACCGGAATTGAAATTATGCTTCTTCATTATTTGCTTGCTGTAAAACCGCAAAGTAAACGAAATGGCTACAATAAAGAGTTAAGAAATATGGCTGGGCTTTATGTAGGAAATGCTACATATCCATCCATAGCTAAACATGTAGCCCTTCGGCTCTGCTCAGGATAAACTTACAACCGCAGCCAAATATTCATTCAAAAGCAGGTTACATAAAAAATCACTTCCTCTATTCACTCACATCGGTTACGCCACCACTCACAGTAAATTTCATGGCATCGGCTGCTGATGTATTGTTGAGGGGTTTAACTCTGTCTTTAGGTACAATATATGTAATGCCACTAATGGCGTAGGAGTGTGGTACATATACCACCAAATGTTCGGGCATTTCTAAATCATTGGCATTGGCACGTGTAATAAAACCAATTCGCCATACATCTGTTGCATCTACATTTACTAAAACAGGTTTATCAAATTTCTTTTTGTTACCCGCAAATGCTTCTAAAAAATCTTTAACAGATGAGTAAATGAATTTTATGCCAGGTGTTTTTTCTAAAACTTTATCAAACACATCTACCAACTTGCCAACAAAAAATAAAGAGGAAAGCCAGCCCACTAAAAGCACTAATAAAATTACTACTATAAAGCCAAGTCCTGGTATATGTTGTATATAGCCATTGGCATCTTGCTTTACAAGATTGGGGAATAAAGTATGTGCAATATTGGGAAGAATGCCATCTACCCATTCAAAAAAAGCAAAAATTACCCAAATAGTTATAACAATGGGAGCAAGCACTATAATGCCCTGTAAAAAAAATTGTAAGAGTTTTTTAAAGTAAAGTCTTGAAAAAACTTTTATTCTTATACTATCCATGCTGCAAAGGTTACAACAAAGCAATGAGAAATTATTTTTTTGATGTAGTACAATATTCACAATCCCCACTCGTCCATCGTTTTATTAGCCCCTTAACAATTTATTAATCCACTTTTTTTAGCGGAAACTCTAATTTCAAAAAAAGTTTCCCTAGTTTCGCCACCGAATTTAAAAATGAAAATGGAGACGCAAGAAAGAATACTACAAAAGGCACATGAACTGTTTATGCGTTATGGCATACGTAGTATAAGTATGGATGAGATTGCGACCCAATTGGGTATGAGCAAGAAAACCATTTATCAGTTTTATGCCGATAAAGATACGTTGGTAGATGGTGTAGTGGACATAGAAATAAATACGAATGAGAGAGAATGTAAAATGCACAAGAGTCTTTGTGAGAATGCCATTCATGAGATTTTTTTGGCAATGGCAATGGTGCAAGAAATGCTTAAAGGAATGAATCCTACTATTTTATTTGATTTAGAAAGATACCACCCAAAAGCCTTTAAAAGATTTAATGATCATAAGAATCAATTTTTTTACGGTGTAATAAAAGACAATTTAGATAGAGGTGTAAAAGAAGGATTGTATAGACCAGAGGTGAATACTGATATTATGACAAGGTTTAGGGTTGGAGGTATGTTTTTAATGTTTAATCCAGATTTATTTCCACCAACTAAAATGAATGTTACAGATGTGCTTTGGGAAACTACAGAAAATTTTTTATATGGACTTGCTTCAACAAAAGGGGCAAAACTAATTCTGAAATACAAACAACAAAGACTTAAAAAATAAAGCTGATGCATAAACGAAGACAAATAACAATGCTAGCAATGCTACTTTTTACTACAGTAGCAGCAATAGCACAATTATCAACTGAAACCAAATACGAATTTACTATTAAGCAAGCAGTAGATTATGCAGCCAAAAATAATGTACAAGTAAAAAACGCTT